>CAKUKJ010000123.1 GCA_934662525.1 uncultured Coriobacteriales bacterium
CGCTTGGGCCGCGTGCCAAGCGTCTTGACATCCTCCGTCACAAAGTCCGTCTCGTAGGCAGAAAGCAGGCGGGTGCGACCCGAGGTGAACGCCATACCCGTTGCGGCCGCGCTTTGGGGGTCCCCGAGCACCTCGTACGCATACTCGCGGCAGGTGAGAACCCGTACCTCGGCCGCGCCCTCAACGCCGCTCGCCGCAAGCTTCGCCTGCATGCGCACCGCACTCGTGGGGTCGGCGCACAGCACGAGCACGTCGTCAGCCGCGACACCGCCTGCGAGCGCGGCCTTCACGCGGCCCACCAGCTCGTCCATCACGTCGCCGGCATGTGCGCCCCGCACCAGGCACGCTCGTCCCTCGCGTACAAACGCCGGGCTCGACGGCCCGCCCATGCCCCACCAGCGACGGCTCGCAAGCTGCTTCTTTTCCATTCCCTCATGCCTCCCCTGGCAACGCACGCGCCTCACGACCTGGCGTTACTCCTGCTCCTCAGACGACACCACGCTGTTCAGAAACTCCCTGTCCTGCGCAAGCAGGCCGCGTGTGAGCAGCGCAAGCCCCTGGTAGAAATCCGTCTGGGCGATGCGCTCTATGTCCTTCACAAGCAGCGGCGTCCAGGAGACGAGGTGGCGCAACAAAAACGCGCGCTGCTCATCGAGCAGCTCAAGCGCCCGCCCGTCGTCGCCGGCCTCAAGGGCCTCGCGCGTGCGCCGGGCCATGACCTGCATGTACTCGAGCTCGAGGGCGATGTGGTCCTCCGGGTCCTCCCAGCTGGCGTCCACCTTCAGGCCGCCCTTGCGGTACACCTGGAGGATCTCGTCGCGCGCCTCCTGCATGAGCAGGCGCTTCTCCGAGGTGTAGACGCTCTCGAAGGGGTAGGCCGCCGCGTAGGCGTTGTTGCCGTGGCCGATGAAGACGCGGGCGTAGTCGCGCGCCAGGTCGAGCAGCGCGTCGTCGCGATGGCTTGCACAATAGAGCGCGATGCGGCGGTACCCGGCGTCGACGTCGTCGTTGCCCGTGCCGCAGGGAAACGACGCCTTGCACAGGCCATCGTAGAAGTCGGCGTCGACCTCCACCTTGTACATGCGGCTCAAAAGGCCGTACATGTTCTCGCGCTGGGCGTTGAGCTCCACGAGCGCCGCGCGGTCCTCCTCGCTCAGCGCCGCGCCTGCCGTCGCATCCTGGGCCTCCGCGCCTTGCAGAGCCGCCTTCACTTCTTCAGCCATCTTCCATCCCTTCCTCGAAATCCCCTGGGTCGTGCCGCCGTGCGGCCCTTATGCCTGCTTCTTTTCCAACCGCTCCAGCAACTTGCGGCCCACCTCGGTGATCTTCCAGGCGCCGTCCCACTCGATGGCGTCGTTGCGGTCGAGGTAGTCCATGAAGAATTGGGCCGTCTTCTTGGGATACTCGAGCACGGGGTTGGTGTTGACCTGCATCTTTATCTCGTTGATGGATGCGCCGTCTCCCTCGCACATCCCCAAGATCTCGGCGAACACGTCCGTGTAGTCCACCTGCTCGTCGGTGATTTGAATGAGCGCGTCGAGCGGATCGTTGGATTCGATCGCCTCCAGGCCCTCGGGGGTCGTCTTCCACATCGCCTCGGGGGGCTGGGTCGGGCGCAGGTACTTCTTGCCGTCCTCCTCGACCTCCTCGAGCTTGGGCTCGACTTCCCCGTAAAGCTCGCCGTCAAGCGTCAGCTTCTCAAGCGCGCCGGCCTCCTCGAGCATCGTGCGGAAGCTTGCGGCGTTGAACACGCAGTGCCTTTTGGCGCGCAGCCCCTCCACGACGCCCTCTATGTCCTCGGCGCGCTTGGGCTCGCGGCAGGCCTGCAGAATGTCGATGAGCCAGCGCTTGTACGGCGGCATGTCCGCAAAGAGCTGCTCGATGCGCTCACGGGCGGGAACCTCCCGGGCCGGCTCGCCCTGCCCGGCGGCCGCCTCCTCAGGCGTGCCGATATAGCCGAACGTCTCGGCCTTCTCGTCGGCGTCCTTCTCCTCCTCGACGTCGAGCGGGTCGTACTCGCAGCCCTCCTCGAACATCGCAAGCTCGTCGCCGTCAAGCATGTCGTCTGTACGTTCAGTCATATCGTCCATCCCTTTTCCGTGAGACCCGGCGGGGCCGCCTGACGGGCATGCCCGCAAAGCGGCCCCGCCGGTATGGGTGGCGGCGCGCAGGCGCATATCCTGCGCACGCGCGCCGCCCTGAGGGCCCATAACGGCCGGGCATATGCGAGCCAACGCACACGCCCGGCCGACGTTTACACTTGCATACCTACATATCCGCGCATCCGCATATCACTGCATTAGCGCGGCAAAGCCAGACAACACCCCTTTACACCAGGGGCTTTGCCTCCTCGCGGGTCTTCGTGGGGGCCGTGGGGTCGAAGAAGTACTCCGGGTCGGTCTGCCACTTCACGCCACGCAGGATATAGGCGAAGCTCGGGTCGTTGCCCGAGTCGCTCATATGGTAGACCTCGTCGTCGCTGTACTCGTTGATGGCGTCGACGAGCTTTGCGCGGCTGGTGACGTTGGCGCCATAGTCCACCGGGTTGAGCTTCTTGAAGTCGTCGCCCGAGGACACGTCGATGGGCGCGGGGCCCTCGAACGACTCGATGCCCTCGTCGAGGTCGCCGAAGTAGCGGGCGCGACCGCCGCACTGCGCCACGCAGCTGGGGAGCAGGCCCTCGTCGACGCGGTCGGCGCACAGGTTGCACTTCTGCACCACGTTGAGGTCGGCGTCGAGGTAGCGCACGCCGTAGGGGCAGGCCGGCACGCAGGCCTGGCAGCCGATGCACTGGTCCTTGTCGATGACCACGATACCGTCATCGCGCTTGTAGGTGGCACCGGTGGGGCAGACGCTCACGCACTCGGGGTTGGCGCAGTGCTGGCACGAAAGCGGCAGGAAGTACATCTCCACGTTGGGGAACTGGCCGCCCTCCTCCTTGGGCACGGGGCCCATGCGCACGACCTTATTCCAGTAGCTGCCGATCGGCACGTCGTTCTGCACCTTGCAGGCCACCGAGCAGGCAAGGCAGCCGACGCAACGGTTCAGGTCCGTTATGATCGCTTTGCGGCTCATAGCTGCACACCGTTCCTTTCAGCGTAGTTCTTCTGGCTATCCTCGTCGTCGTACACAGGCAGCCATTCCTTCAAGCGCGGGTCGTCGGAGGTGTAGATCATCTCAGTGCCGTCCACATCGCAGGGCACGGGGTTGCCGTTGGGCGAGTTGTCCGCCGTGGCCTTGTAGATGTTGACGTTGTAGGCACGCGCGTAGCTCGAGCCGCAGATGGGGTCGCGCAGGTCCTTGTTCACGAGCGTGTTCACGTTCACGAGGTCGAGGCCCTTCGTGGCGCCGTGGAACTCAGGCATCCACCACTGGTGCTCGCAGTTGATAGTGCCGGGACGGATGCCGTAGTACAGGTCGGCGACCTGGCGGATCTTGTGGCGCGGGCTCTCGATCCACACCCAGTCGCCCTGCTCGATGCCCAGCTCGGCGGCGTCGGCGGGGTTTATCTCCACGCGCGGCGCGGGCCACAGCTCGCGGCACCAGGGCAGCTGCCTGTGCTCGGAGTGGAAGTACACCGGGATGCGGCGGCCGGTCGTCATGATGTAGGGGTAATCCTGCACATACTCCGGGTTGGCCACGGGGCCCTCGGGCGGCTCGGTGTAGGTCGGCAGCGTGAACGGGCCGATCTTGTCGAACTTGTCGCCGCTCTTGGAGTCGGGTAGCGAGTAGTGGTCGATGTCCTGGCCGTAGAAGGGGTGCTCGGCCGAGTGCACGGTCTCCAGCTTGGTGCACCAGATCTCCTGCTTCTTGGTGGGCGTGCCCAGGCCGGGGGCGCCGAACTCCACGCCGCCGCCGCCGATGTCCTGCGAGGCCACCTTGACGCCGGTCTCGTAACGGCGGTAGGTGCCCCAGGTGTCGGGCTGCAGCTTCTTGCAGTCCTGCATGCCCTGCTCCTGGAAGTAGTTCTTGAACTGCTCCCAAGGCGAGTCGCCGGGGTAGTCCTTGATGAGGGGCTCGTACTTGGCCACGGCCGCGTCGAGGTCCTTCACGGAGTCGGGCCACCTGTCCTCGTCGGTCTCCCCGCTCGGGTGCCACGGGATGCCGCAGGCCTTGGCGAGCTGGATGATGATGTCGACGTCGAACCAGGTCTCGGCCAGGGGCTCGACCGTCTTGCAGTGGCAGCCCTCATGGCCGCCGCAGCCCTGGGAGGTACGCACGCAGTCGACCTCGAGCCAGTGGCGCACGGGCAGCAGGATGTCGGCGAGCTGGGAGGTGGGAGTGTGCCACAGGTCCAGGTCGAGGAAGAAGTCGAGCTGCTTGAGGCCGTCCCAGGCGTACAGGGCGTTGGACATGTTCATGACGTCGCCCGACTGGCAGATGCCCATATAGATGGGGTACTGTGCGCGCTCCGAGCGGTTGCAGCAGTCCCAAATCGCCGTGGAGTCGCCCCAGATGCCCAGGTCGGGCAGCATCGGGATGTCGTTGACGCCGGCGATGTTGGCCCACTTGTCCACTGCCTCGGGGCCGGCGAACGGGAAGATGGCGAGCTCGGCGCCCATGTCGAACTCTTCCATGCCGATGGGGCCCTGCGTCTGGCCGCGGTTGCCGCCGGGGGTGTCAAAGTTGCCCGTGAGGCCCACGATGGCGTCGATGGCGCGGGCGCACTGCACCGAGTTGCAGGAGTGCTCGATGGCGAGCATGTACTGGATGCCGCCGTTGCCGTAGCCCGTCTCGGGGTGCAGCGGGGTGGCGTAGGTCGTGGCGGCCTCCACGATGAGGTCGGCGTCGACGCCCGTGATCTCGGCGACGGTGTCGGGGTCGTAGTCGTTGAGGTGGTCTACGAAGTAGTCCCACACGGGCCTGGCCGTGACCGTCGTGCCGTCCTTGAGCGTGACCTTAATCTGGCCGCACTCGTAGTCAGGGTCGATGAGCGGGTCGCAGCGGGAGAAGTCGGTCTTCTGCACCACGTAGCCACGGTCTACGCCGGCGGGGGCGTTGGGCAGGTCGGGCACGAAGCCGTCCATCTCATGCGTGCTCTCCTTGATGTCGAGGGGAGCCTCACCCTGCCAGTATCCCGTGGAGGCATCGCACCACACGAGGTCGCCGCTGATCTTGTCGCGCACCATGAAGCGGGTGTCGGAGCCGCCCTCGACGATGTCGCTTTCCTTGAGCAGCTTCGTCATGAGGGGGTCGCCGTTGAAGCGCGAGCCGGCCGAGGTGGCCGTGGGGTCCATGTCCTCCACCACAAGGTAGGGCAGGTCGGTCCAGCGCTTGACCCACATCTCGTCGTAGAGCTTGCTGTTCACGATGACGTTGAGCCAGCCCAGGGCCATGGCGGCGTCGGTGCCGGGGCGCAGGGGCAGCCAGATGTCGGCCTCCTTGCCCAGGTTGGTCATGCGCGGGTCGACAATGATGAACTTCTCTGCCTTCGAGGCGGCGTCGACCATCGTGCGGCACGAGTCGTCGTAGTTGGAGAGCTCGGCGCCGCCGCCCCACACGACCAAGACGGGAGCGCGGTCGACCGTGGCGTTCCACGAGTAGGCGCGGTTGGACTGCAGCGAGGTACCCACGTGGCGCGGGCCCTTGCAGATCTGGTAGGCCTGGTCGGTGTTCACCGAGTCAAGGATGCCCGTGAGGCCCAGGGCGCTCGCCATGCAGTAGATGCGCGAGGTGCCGCACATGGTGAGGGCAGCGTTTGAGCCGCGCTGGGCCTTGATCTCGTTGATCTTCTCAGCGGAGGTCTGCAGGGCCTCGTCCCAGGAGATGCGCACCCAGCCGGGATCGTCCTCACCCTTGGGGTTCGTGCGCTTAAGCGGGTAACGCAGGCGGTCGGGGTGGTAGCAGGCTTGCAGCGAGGCCTGGCTCTTCGAGCAGCAGTTGCCCGAGGAGGCCATGGACGACTCGTCGCCCTCGACCTTCACGGCGCGGCCGTTCTCCACGGTGACCCACACCGCGCACTCCATCTTGCCGCAGCCGCGGCACATGGTGCGGATGCGCTTGGTGGTGCCGTCGTTCTCAGGCACCGAGCCGGAATTGTGCGTCTCGGCAAGGGCCGGTGCCGCCTTGCCGCCGGCCACGACCAAGCCTGCGGCCGCAGCCAAGCCCACAAACGAGCGTCGTGACACGTCGGTGTTGAGCGACCACTTCAATTCGCGTTCCACAGTGATTCCTCCCTCTTCTTTCACTTGCTTGCATGCATCTCCCGAAGAGACTTCCGCGAAGGCGGCTACGCGCTGGAAACCTCTGCGGGCACAGCCTTGCATCACGTCTTCGGGCGCATCCCCATGCGCCCGCGACGTCACCTCCCCGTGCCGCCCGATACCGTAGATTGTGCGTTTGCGGCCACAAAAGCGCATCGACCCGCCTTGGGTATGAATTTCCAGGCCAAAAAGGTGAGGTAGTTTTCTACCTCAGTTTGTGGTATATGCAACATGGCTTGCCGCAAAACACCAGGTCGCGCGAAGGCATACGCGCATCTTGGGTGCAAAGGCCCAAGATGGGCCACATTGGCGCGGCGCGGCTACGAACCTGGCGTACAATGGCAAAGTCAGGGGAGAGGACAAGAAGGCAGAGGGTTCGTGACGGTGAATCTCGCTGCAGGCAACGGCTCGCGCCGACAGCCTGCCACACAATCGAGCGTGCCAGCGAAGACCCGGCTCTCCGCCGGCGTCAGCCTGGGCATCTTCATGCTCGCGCTCGAAAGCGAGCGTCTCTCCGCGCTCGTGCACGTCGAGGGCCACTCCTCCGTCATGCCCCTGTTGACGTCGGCCATCTCCCTCGTCCTCTTCGTGGCCTGCGCGGCCTTCATATACCTTCACCCCGCTCGCAAGCCTGCGCCGGTCGCCGCGTCTGCGCTCACGGCGATTGCCTGCTC
>CAKUKJ010000124.1 GCA_934662525.1 uncultured Coriobacteriales bacterium
AGGCTCCGGGGGCGGCGCGCGGTGATCTCGTCTGTCTTCGCGTTTCTCCGCCGCCATGCGATGCCCGCAGTCGCCGTGGCGGCGGCCCTTGCGACGTGCGCCGTTGTACCGCCCGATGCCGAATACGCGGGCTACATCGACTGGGGCACGCTGGCCAAGTTGGCGGCGATGCTGCTGGCGGTGGGAGGGCTCAACGCCTCGGGGGCGATACAGGCGCTTGCCGTGCGGGTGGTGCGGGCGTGCGGGAGCGTGCGGGCGCTTGTTTTCGTGCTTGTGGGTATGACGGCCCTGGCCTCGATGTTCGTGACAAACGACATGGCCTTGCTCGCGCTGCTGCCCCTGGCGGCCGCTTGCTTTGCGGCATGCGGCAGGCTGCGGCTTGTGGCGCCGGTGTTTGTGCTGCAGGGGTTGGCGGCCAACCTGTGCGGCATGCTGCTGCCGTTTGGCAACCCGCAGAACATCTACCTGGCCGGTGCGTTTGGCATCGGGTTTGGGCAGTTCGTCCAAACGATGCTGCCGCCGTTCACCCTTTCGTGCCTGGTGATATTCGCCGCATGCTGGGGTGTCGGCAGGGGCCAGGCGCATGTGGAGGTGCCTGCGTGCTCGATATGCCGGCGTCAGCTGGCCACGGGCGTCTGCTCCCTTGCCTGCTGCATTGCGGCCGTCGTCGGCGTTCTGCCTGTCGGGGCGTGCCTCGCGTCCGTCGTCGTGCTTGCGCTTGTGGGCGACGCGCGCCTGCCCCTGTGCATCGACTGGGGGCTCATCGTCACGTTTGCGGCGTTCTTCGTGTTCTCAGGCAACCTCGCCCGCGTGCCTGCCGTGCAGTCGGCGTTCGCGTCTTGGTTGCATGGGGGCGCGTTTGTGCCGGCCGCGCTGCTCTCGCAGCTCATCAGCAACGTCCCGGCCGCCATTGTGCTCTCAGGGTTCACGGGCGATTGGGCGAGCCTGCTTGCGGGGGTCAACGTGGGCGGCGCGGGCACGCCCATCGCCTCGCTTGCCACGCTCATCGTCGTCGCCCAGTACGGCGTGGTGGCACGCGGGTTTCGGTGTGCCGAGGTCGCGTCCTCGGGCAGGTTCATGGCGCTGCTGGAGGGCGGCAACGTCGCGATGCTGGCCGCCTTGCTCGCAGTGGGGGCCGTGTTGGGCTGGTAGCGGGCGAAAGCGCTACCCCTGCCCTTTGGCCGCCCGGTCTTCCACGAGCTCGAGCATCTCGTCTTTGCTGTGCACGCCGAGCTTTTGGTAGATGTGGGCGACGTGGGCCTTGGCGGTGCCGGCCGTGATGCCGACGCTTTCGGCGATGAAGGCGCTCGTGTGGCCCTGGGCGAGCATGGCGAAGACCTCGTGCTCGCGGGCCGACAGGCCAAACTCCGAGGCGATCCCGGCGAGCAGGTCGCGTTCGCGCTCGGCGCTGGCGCGGGCGATGCGCCCCTGGAAGGTGTTCTCCTGGTGCACGCTCACAAGCTGCGCCAGCGAGAAGCTCGCCGTGATGGCAAGGCCGCAGAACGCCATAGGCAGCAAGGTCTCCACGAGGCCTACGGGCAGCGTCGAGACGCCGAACCCCATCTCGATGAGCCTGCAGGCGAGCGTGCCGGAGAGAATCGTCACGGCGATGGCCATCTTGTCGATGAACGAGATGTCGAGCTCGGACAGGCCGAACTGCACCTTGAGGTCCGACAGTTGCACCGAGGAGAGCGTTTGCCATGAGAGCCAGATGGCGCTGAAAAGCGACGGAAACATGCACGCCATGTTGCCGGCCCGCAGAAAAGGCAGGCACAGCGTCCAACATGCCACGAGGATGAGGGCGGGCAGCATGGTGCAGGGAGGCTCGTCGGAGCGCAGCGCCGTGACGGCCGAGGCCGCCAGCACCACGAGCGTGAAGGCGAGGAGCGCCGGGTCGTGCCAGGGTTCGGCCAGCGCTGCGGCGGCAGTGGGGAAGAAGCCCAGCGAGAAGCCGAACGCCACACGCTGCGCCGTGAGCCAGGCAATCGTCTTGCGCGGGCGGGGCAGGGCCTGCCGCGCGTGGTTGTGCAGCGTCACACGGCCGCTCAGCATGATGAGGGAGGCGGCCGCGGAGCACAGGCACGTCATCCAGGTGCAGGAGAGCGCGCCGGAGGCCGCCTGTCCCATAAGTATGAGGGCCGAGGCGGCGAGCACGGCCACCACCACGTTGCGTGCGGCAAGGTGCCGCTCAAGCGAGGCGAAGGCCAGGCCCCACAGAATCATCGATGCGCCGAGCGTGAAAAGGTCCAGGCCCGCCAGTGCCACGGCGGCGCCCCAGGGCAGCGCGAGGCCCATGAGCTTTTCTGCCACGTCGCATGCGACGACGGCCACGCTTGCCGCAACCATGATGCCGCAGATTGCCGCGCGGGGTTTGCGCACGCCCCAACGGCGGCATGCGAGAAACGCCACAACAACCCACAGCGTCATGTACACGTCTTCGAGAATAGGGGAGTTGGGGCCGATGACGCCGGCGTAGACGGGCTCGGTGTTCATGATGCGGAAGGCATACGAGGCCCAATAGAGTCCCGCTCCGGCTGCCAGCCACGGGTTGGTGTCTCTTGCCCAAATCTTCAAACTCACGTGCGCCCCCTGCTCCGCGCCTGCGTTTCACTCGTGGCGTGTGCGCGTGCCGCCGCATTGGGCCTATGGGTCATGCATGGGGCTCTGAGCCCCCGGCGACGCCGCGCAGCGCGCCGAAAAACGGCAGCGCATGAAGTCATAAGTCTACAACCTGCGTAAACCATGTCTATAACCCATAAGTTTAAACCTGCGGGCGGGCAGATTCCAGCGGCGATAACCCATTTGCGAGATGCGCCCGCTTGGCCGGAAGGTCCAGTATTCGAGCCAACGACGCGCCGCAACGAGCGGATGCGGGCGGCACACCGCGCAGGCGGGGAAGCCTCAACGAGGGTGCCGCGCGCAGACGCAAGGGGAGTGCGATACGCGTCGCATCATCCGATGTGCACCACTAAAGTAGAAGGGAACATCGTTATGGACCGCAAGATGACTGCTCTGGGTACCTCCATTTCCCGTCGTCAGGTCGTCGGCGGCATGCTCGCCGCCGCGCTGGCCGCCCCGATCGTGGCCTCCCGCTCCCGCGGCGTCGCCTTTGCTGACGCGGCTGCCTCCGACATCAAGGACGGCACCTACACTTCTTCCGCCCAGGCCATGAACGACCTGCTCGAGGTCTCCGTCACCATCACCGACGGCAAGATCGCCGACGTTACCGTCTCGCCCAACTCCGAGACCCCCGGCATCGGCGGCCAGCTGCTCGACAAGAACGGCGAGGTCACGACGTCTCTGGGCAAGGCCCCTGTCGACCGTCTGCCCGAGGAGATCGTGGCCAACAACTCCCTGGCCGTCGATATGGTCACCGGCGCCACCATCACCTCTGCGGTGCTGATCTCCTGCGTCGAGGACTGCATCAAGCAGGCCGGCGGCGACCCTGCGAACTTCCAAGATGCGGTTGAGTACCCGGCCTACACCGACGGCGACGCCGACATGATCGTCGTGGGCGGCGGCGGCGCCGGCCTGGTTGCCGCCATCGCTGCTGCCCAGCAGGGCAAGAAGGTCGCCATCATCGAGAAGAACGGCGAGTGCGGCGGCGACACCCTCGTCTGCGGTGCCATCTACAACTGCCCCGACGAGGAGATGCAGTCCAAGGTCGAGATGACCGACGCCGTCAAAACCACCATCGAGAAGGCGCTTGAGGCCACGAGCGACGACCCCGACACCCAGAAGGCGCTCGAGGAGATGCAGGCCCCCGTCAAGGAGCAGTGGGAGGAGTACAAGAGCTCCGGCCGCACCGACCTGTTCGACTCCAAGGAGTGGTATGCCCTCCAGACCTGGATCAACGGCGACATGGTGGCCGACCCCGAGCTCGTCAAGGTGCTCACCTACGACGCATACGACGGCCTGAAGTGGCTCGAGGATCTCGGCATGGAGTTCTACGATGAGATCGGCCAGGGCGCCGGCTCGCTGTGGCAGCGCACCCACACCTCCAAGATGGCCATGGGTACGGGCATGATTTCGACCTACGCCACCACCATTGCCGACATGGCCGACCAGATCACCGTGTACAACGAGGCCACCGCGACCGACCTGGTCATCGAGGACGGCAAGGTCACGGGCGTCGTCGCCACCGACAACCACAACGGCTCCAGCTTCACCGTCTCTTGCACCGACGGCGTCGTCATCTCCACCGGCGGCTTCGCGGCCAACTCCAAGATGGTTCAGGACAACAACGACACCGGCAAGTGGCCCGACCTGTCCGAGGTCGCCACGACCAACCGCTTCTCCTGCTCGCAGGGCGACGGCATCACCATGGCCTCCGCTGCCGGCTGCTCGCTGACCGATATGGATCAGATTCAGCTGCTCTACCTGGGCAACATCCAGAACGGCCAGCTCACGAAGTACCCGCCGCGCGACGTCAACGGCACCGACCAGATCATCTTCATCAACAAGAACGGCGAGCGCTTCGTGCAGGAGGACGGCCGCCGCGACGTCATCTGCCTGGGCGTTCTCGACCAGCCCGACAAGATCTTCTACATGCTCGAGAGCGGTGACGGTGCCGGCTATGTGGACATCCACGACCCCGAGTGGCGCTCCGCCGACGGCTTCACGTTCGACTACCTCAACGACAACGGCTACATCGTGTGGGACGACACGCTTGAGGGCCTTGCCGGCAAGCTTGAGATGGACGCCGCAACGCTGCAGGCCACGGTGGACGCCTTCAACGAGGCCGTCGACTCCGGCTCCGACGAGTTTGGCCGCACGCTGTTCTCCTGCAAGCTCGAGAACGGCCCCTGGGTCGCCACGCCTCGCCAGGCCTGCGTGCACCACACCATGGGCGGCCTGACCATCGACACCGCCGGCCATGTCATGGCTGAGGGCGGCACCGACAAGATCGAGGGTCTCTACGCCGCAGGCGAGGTCACGGGCGGCATCCACGGCGGCAACCGCCTGGGTGGCAACGCCGTCGTCGACACGGTCGTCTTCGGCAAGCTGGCCGCCGACTCCCTGGTGGCCGACGCCGCCTAAGGGCGCGCTCAACCCTGTGTGAGCCGCGCGCTGCGGCATAAGATGACTGCTGGGCGCAGGAGGCCCGCAGCGCGATGAGCCCGAAGGCCCGCTTCCCGCAAGGGGGGCGGGCCTTTTTCGTGCGGGCGGCCCGACGATGGGGCGCGCTGAAGGGGATGTGGGCATGGGCGGAAATCGCCGTAAGTTGGATGAAAAGCCCGTTTTGCGTGCAGATTTTTGGCTGCCGTTTCATGATGCACAACAAACCACGAGGTAGAAGGGTGCCGGATTTTCCATCACCGCTCGTTTCTGCAGGCAAAACGGCAATCTCATCCATAGTTGGCCGGGGATGCCCTTCACTGGACGGCGGAATGGATGCGGGCGGCGGCGGATGGGGCGGCCCTGCTTGCTCTTTTTGTGCAGCGACCCTGTCCAGCTTGAGATGGTGCGCGTTGGCCGATGAGTGGGTGCGCAAGGAGGCGCTGCGAGGCACAATCCAGGCGTGGCCATCGCCGCCCGAGCCTCTTCGGAACCGAGGCCGCCGAGGCCGCCGAAACGTTCTCTCATCCCCCGATGCAGCGTGCCCAGGCACGCGGTAAGGAGTGCTCCCATGGGTTTTCTTGCTGGTAAGACCGCCATTATCACAGGTGCAGGGCGTGCGGTGCTCGCCGATGGCGTGAGCTGTGGCTCCATCGGTTACGGCATTGCCACCGCCTACGCCAAGGAGGGCGCGAACCTCGTCATCACCGGCCGCAACCAGGCAAAGCTCGACGCCGCCAAGGCCGAGCTGGAGGAGAAGCACGGCATCCGCGTGCTCACCTGCGCAGCTGACGTCAACGCCGGGGCCGACAACGAGGCTGTGGTGCAGGGCGTGGTCGACGCCGCTATCGCCGAGTTCGGTCGCATCGACGTGCTCATCAACAACGCCCAGGCCTCGGCGTCGGGCGTGCCGCTGGCCGAGCACACGACCGAGCAGTTCAACCTCGCCATGTTCTCGGGCCTCTATGCCGCGTTCTACTACATGAAGGCCTGCTACCCGCACCTCAAGGAGACGCGCGGCACGGTCATTAACTTCGCAAGCGGCGCGGGCCTGTTCGGCAACGTGGGGCAGTGCTCCTACGCCGCCGCCAAGGAGGGCATCCGCGGCCTTTCGCGTGTGGCAGCCAACGAGTGGGGCAAGGACGGCATCAACGTCAACGTCGTGTGCCCGCTTGCCTGGACGGCCCAGCTCGAGAAGTTCAAGGCCGCCTACCCCGAGGCCTACAAGAAGAACGTCCACATGCCCCCGATGGGCCACTACGCCGACCCCGAGCTGGAGATCGGCCGCGCCTGCGTGCAGCTGGCCAGCCCCGACTTCAAGTTCATGAGCGGCGAGACCATCACGCTCGAGGGCGGCATGGGTCTGCGGCCGTAAGGACGTGCGAGGAGGGAAGTCCACACCACCTATAAAATGATGCAGAGGTCGTGGGTTTCTTTGTGCTGGGGTTGAGCGCCCAGCGTCAGCTTCTCGCGAGATGCAGACTCGCTCATGAAAGTGTGCTAAGCCACCAAAAACTCGCTCGTGTTTTTGTATCGCACCTGGTAGAGGTATATAATTGCCCTGCTCAAAAAACAGCTGTGCCCGCAGCTCCAGAAGTTTGGGGCTGTGGGCGCGGCTGTTCGGCTGACGGCGGTCGCCATGTCACTATGCGCGCTATGCTCCCAGCTGTGCCAGGATGGTCTTGCAATTGTCTTCAATTGGCTGTTCAAGATGGGTGCGCAGTTCGATGCAGCCTGGGATGTCGGCTGCTTTATCGAAGACGCGGCCAAGTGCGCAGAGCACCCTGTTTGCAAGCTCTGTCATCGTTTCCATGCAC
>CAKUKJ010000125.1 GCA_934662525.1 uncultured Coriobacteriales bacterium
CTCTGCAAGGTCGGCGTCAACTTCTCCAAAAAGACGCAAACAATCGGGGAGTGGATCGTCACGGAGGGACAGGATCGTTCGGCCATTTGCCGGAAGCAGCATTCCGCCCTTTGATTGACAGCAAAGGCAGGGCGGCATCGCGTGCTGCTGCTGCGGAGTGTGCAATGCCACATGCCGCGTCATGCCCGAGCATTACAACGACTTCACCGCACTGGACGCCAAGCAGAGGGCGCACGGACCGCATAAGCCCGCGCGCCCTCACGATACGCTACAGGCTGCGATTGAAGAACGCGTCGATGATTTCGGCAATCACTCCGGAATGCGCCGTAGGCATATGGGGCGCACCAGCAAGCAAATGCAACTCTGCAGGTTGGTCATAAGATTCGGCAAGGCGCTTGCCATATTCTGGCAACACCATCGTATCATCCAGACCATGGATAACGCATACCGGCCCATTGTAGCCGCCGACCGTTCCGAATATATCGAGCCCCTTGCCCGCCTCGACATAAGCCTCGCTCGCCTTGCCGTCCAGAGCACCGCTGGCACAGTTCTCCTGGATGTTGACAGCGGGGTCAATGACGGCGACGGCCTTAAAGGCCTCGGGGTTTTCCCCAGCAAATATGGTACCGACGCAACCGCCCTGGGAGTGACCGATGGCAAAAACCTCAGACACCCACGCAAACCCGTTGGCATAGGAAACGATGTCCTTGAGGTCGTCGAGCTCCGTCAAGACGGTACTGTCGTCGAACTCGCCGTCGCTGTCGCCATGCCCGTCGAAGTCAAACCTCATCATGGCATAGCCGCGCGCCGCCATCGCCAAGCAGATGTTGTCATACAGGTCACAACGGCTGTTTCCGCGGGCGCCGTGCATGAGGATTACAAGCGGGACTTTCTGCTCAGGCACACATGACGGCACCTCAAGGCGGCCCCTCAGGACAAGCCCGTCGTGCTCAAGCTCAAGCGCGGCCGTCTTAATCCCGTTGAACTCAAAGTCGAACTTGATTTCGTCCGATGTTTGGCTCCTGGCGGTCGAAGCGCCCTCTTGGGCATGGGCCGACGTTCCGGACAGACCTGCAGCCCCAACTGCACCAGCCGCCACCATCCCAGCAGCAACAAATCCCCTACGCGTTACTTCCTTCATGTCTTATCCCCTTGCGCCGTTCTCGTCGCCAAACGGGGTGCCCCAGGGCTCTCCCCGGGGCACCCCGCAATCAAACACCTACTCCCAGGCCTCCAGCTTTGCCATCTCACGGGCGGCGTGACGGCCCGAGCCGATGGCCTCGGCGATGTTGCCGCCCACGTTGTACACGTAGGCGTACTCGCAGCCCATCTCGCCGGCGCTGTAAAGACGCGGGATCGGCTCGCCGAACACGTCGAGCACCTCGCACGCAGCGGAGCGACGAGGGCCGCCCTGGGTGTTCAACACGGTGCCCACCAGCTGGATGGCATAGTAGGGGGCATCGATACGCGCCAGGTCAAAGGCATCGCGGGCCACCTCGCCGTCGGCATTGCCCGACTCGGTCATGAGCTCGCTGTACTCGTTCTTGGCCTTGCCGCGGCCGAACTGGGCGTCGTCGTTGGCGTCGGCGGCGGCGTTGTACTCCTCCAGCGTGCCGGCAAGCACCTCGGCGTCCAGGCCCGTGGCCTCGGCAAGCTCCTCCACCGTCTCGCACTTCACGATGACACCGGCCTCGAGGCCCTCCTCGTTCGTGGTGAAGCGACCGTCAACGGCCTTCATCGCCGCAAACGAGCTCGTGGAGAAGATGCATTTGCCGCTGTTGAACTCCTCGTCACCGAAGATGGCCCAGGCGCCGGTGGGCAAGGCAGACTCGGTAAAGCAACCGCGACGGTACTGCTTGCCGTGACGCAGCATCTCGGTGTAGAGCACGTCCTCGTCCATGAAACGATGGGCGCGGTCGTCCACGAAGATGTAGTTGTGCGTGGCCCAGCGGGTCCAGGTGCGGGCATCATACTCGTCCGACACGGCGGCCTTGAAGCCCAGCGCGGCACCGGAGACGTTGTTCATGTGCCAGAGGTCGGCACCCAGGGCCTGGGCCATCTTGATGCCGTCGCCGCGGTTGTACCACGAGCCCTTGCCCAGCGTGTCGGTGTAGCCGGTGGGCAGGTAGGAGCGCATCATCTCAGGGTTGGCCTCGAAGCCGCCCGTAGCCAGCAGGACGCCCTTCTTTGCCTTGAAGCTGCGTCCGTCCTCAGACTGCACGCCGATGACCTCGCCGGCCTCGTTGGTGATGAGGCGCTGGGCACGCGTCTCGTAGTACACGGGAACATCGAGCTCATCGAACTTGCCGGCCAGGACGTTCCACGTGGTGCCCTCGGTCACGTTGTAGCTCGGGCACTCCTGGGCACGCGGCATAAAGGGGTACTCACCCTGGATGCCCCACGTGCCCTGCTCGCACGTCTTGAACTCGCAGCCGAAGTTCTCGCGCATCCAGTCGAGGTTGGCGCACAGCTCGTCGGCCCAGGCCCGCATGACGTCCTCGGGAATGTCGTAACCGGCGCTCAGGGCGTTTTGGTACTCGATGGCAGCGTCGGTGCTGTTGGGGCAGAAGACGATGCCGGCCGTGGCGGAGGAGTTGCCGCCGCGCATCTCCTTGGGGGCGACCTCGAGCACGAGGCAGGAACCCAGGCCCTCGAAGTTGATGGTGCACGCGGCGCTCATGCCGGCACAGCCCGTGCCCACGATGACGAAGTCTGCCTCGTCGGCCCACTCGATCTGGCTCGAGGCCTCGTCGGCATGCGCCGCGCTTGCGAGCAGGCCCGTGCCGGCAACGGCGGCGGCGCCTGCGGCCGCGGCGCCCTTCAGGAAATCACGACGTGCGACGTTGGAAGCGTAGGTACCCATGTGAGAACTCCCCTTCTTGACATGCCACCGACACGTTTTGCCCACCCCTGTCGGGAGGCGTATGCACGGCGACGCACGATGGATGTGTCTGGACGGGACAGGTCCGACCATCCGGGCGCTTGCATGCTTTCCACAAGCGTCGGGAGCGTAGAGATCAGGGCCGCCCGCCTTTCGACAACGCCGACAATAGCTCGCCGCGTCGCGCAGCACAGTCCCCCGGCATTTGGCAATTTGATGACACAGTGACGGTATCATCGGTTACCATAGGTTGGGTATTGCACTTCTCACCTGCAAGAACGACTCTTTTTGAGAAAAGGGGCTCAAACGTGTCGACGATTGCGAGGAAACCAAGCGTGTCAGTCAAGGACGGCATTACAGGCATGGCGCGTGAACTCGCATCCTCGTTCGACGCGCGCTTCCTGGGGCTGGCGGCGCTCATGCCCGTGCTGGAGGTGTTTCGCCGCATCTCGTACAGCCTGCCCGGCGCACTGAGCAGAGAGACCTCCCCCGAGACTTGCATCGCATGCCTTGTCGTCGGGCTACTTGCGGCACTCCTCGGTGCCCTGGCCTCCTCCGTGCGCTGCAAACATATGCAAAACCTCACCCCCGTCATGGGCGGGGCCGCATGGAGCCTCATCGGCATGGCTTGCATGCTCCCTTGCGCATGGAGCCTAGAAGCGCCCCATATCTTGCTCGTCCCCTGTGGATATCTTCTCCTCGGCGCAGGCATCGGGGCGTTGCTTGTCGGATGGATCGAGGCGCTTGCACGCAGCGGCGCGCTGGTCAATCTGCTGCATGTCAGTTTGTCGGTAGTCCTCGGCAACGGCCTCATGTTCGCCGTCATAGCCCTCGACACCCCTGCCTCGCTCTGGACGCTGCTCACAACCTGCCTGCTCGTATCAAGCTTGATGCTCGCCTGGATAAAGGCGGGTCAATCGCATCGGCCGGCTGAAAGGGCGACAGCCGTGACGACCGGAGAGGCGCACACGGCCGGCATGTCGGCACGTTCTTGCCTCGGCAGCGGGCTGAAACCCGATGCGGCGACCTGCGCCGCGCAGGGAAACGAGCCCGGCGGCGGCGACACCCCGAGCGACGAGCGGGGGCTGTTCTCCATCGTCCGCTCGTCGCTGAGCGCTCCGGCAGTAGGGCTCGCTTTGGGCGCGTTTTCCTGGGGAGTCATGGCGATTCCCCCGCTCCCCTACGTGAACGACCACAAAGCCTGGGTGTATCTAGTCGGCAACCTGGTTGCACTGGCGGTTATCCTGATTCTGGTGTACACACTGCGCGACGGCGCCCGCTACAGTGTGATGCGGCGAAAGATGTTCTTCCTGCTCCCGGTATTCGCCGTCTTCCTGTCATATTTCTCGTTCATCCGCATGCTCGATGCGAACGGCGGCCTCAAGAACTTCCTCTCGGTTGGCTACAACATGAGCATGGCCGGGTTCTTTACCCCTCTTTACCGTGTCGGCCGCAGCGCAGAGCAGGGAAAAGGGGCTTGCCGTCGCAGACGTCGCGGCGCCCGCCCTCATCGGCTGCGTGCTTTCCTTTGGCCTGGGCGCGGTCCTATATGAGGCATACGGCAACACGGCGATGTATTTCCAAATCGTGTTCACCACACTGTACGTCCTGGGCCTTGCCTTCATCTCCTCATGGCGCGCGTCGCTCAACGACGACAGCCAGCTTGAGGAGCGCTGTGTGGCAGCGGGGCGCAAGTTCGGGCTGTCGCAGCGCGAGGAGAAAGTGCTGCGCCTCACGGCAGCAGGTTACTCGCCCGCCCGCATCGTCGAGGAGCTCACCATCTCGCCCGAGACGGTGCGCGCCCACAAGAAGCGCATCTACGCCAAGCTCGACGTGCACTCCCACGACGAGCTCATGCACCTTGTACGCACGGGCAAAAGATGAGGACACGAAAGCGTATCCGACCGGGCATCCTTCACATGAGAGGCCCGAGGATGCGCCGTCGTTGGGCTCGAGCTTGCGGCAAAGCCCCTCGTCGTAGGTGGTCAGGGTCATCTGCACAACGCATTTCGTCTCTTCGTTGATAGCCCGCAGCACATCCAGGTCGCGCAGCACCAAATCCGGCTCGGTAATGAGGGTGAAGCCGAAGCAATGCCGATATGCCAGCTCAAGCGCCTTGCGGGTAATTTCCAGCTCGCGCTCGAGGGGAATGTAAGGGTCGGTCATCGAGCCCGTGCCGAGCATGCATTCTGAGCGCCTGCGCTTCAGCATCGCCTCCAACAGCTCGATGGCGTTGCCCTTGACCTCGATGTCCTCGAAGGCGGCGGTCATATGGTAGCAGGCCCTTCGCAAGTCGCAGTAGATGCAGCCGTGCGAGCAGCCGCAGCAGAGGTTCATCCCGCCCTTTGCGGACAAGATCGTCTTGGCCTGGACAACGTGCAGGCTGCCCTCCTCTCGCGATGGCCTCTTGTGCGCGCCATCATAGCGCGCCGCATGCTTTTGACAGCTGCGCGTTAAACCGCAATGTCGGCAGCGATTAACTGGAGTGCCCACGTCACCGCGCTAGGAGTACAAGTCCTGCGCGCATACGAACGCAACATCAGGCCGGTTGGCAAACTTATGCGCGGTCACGTCAGAAACATGCTTTTTGGTAAACAGATATGACCAGCGCTGCCCGTAGCCCGGGATGAGGCGTTGGCGGTCGAGCAGCGTTTGCGTGGCATCCGTCTCGTCCACATCATTGCGCCATCTGCACTCGCCGAGCAGTATTTTCCCATCGATGTTGTCTGCGGCAACGAGGTCGATATCGGTCTGAGCGCGTGCCAAGAGGTCGGTCCCCCACCATGAGCCGACGGAAGTGGGCTCTAGTGGCAAAGCACCGCAACGAGCCTGGCGCAGCACCCACTGACGGCAGACCCGCTCATACAAGTGTCCCTCGTATTCAAAACGCGCGTCGCTTCCGAGAAGACGGCTTGCCAACCTCTCACCCAAGCCTCCCTCGATAGCCGTGACATAGGGTGCCACGAAGCGGTACCAAAACAAGAAAGCCGGATCCTTGACTCGATAGATGCTGCGTTTGCTGCGCTCGCTCTCACCGAACGGCACGCAACGTTCTACCAGGCCGAGCCCACTCAACGTCTTGAGGTATGCCGTGACGCTGGACTGCGGAACGCCCGCCCGGTCTGCAATCTCGTTCGACCTGTTGGCACCGCCCGCAATTGCCCGAAGGACAGAGCCGTACAGGGCGGGTTCGCGCAGCTCCCGCCGCATCAGCATGGCCGGCTCGTCGAACATGATCCCAGAGCGCTCGAAAAACAGGGCTCCCATATTCTCGACGTAGCTGCGGTTGACGTCGATCCCGGCAAGGTAATACGGGGTTCCACCCAGGCTCGCATAGTATGAAATCAGCTCCTGCGGCGAACAGCCCGGCAACATCAGTGCCGCATCGCGGTAGTCGAACGGCCCAAGCTTGAGCTGGGCAGTCCGTCGGCCGTACAGGGGGCTTTTCTCCCCCAGAACCGCGTTCTCCATAAAGCCCTGGTTGCTCCCGCACAAAACGAGCAGGCAGCGCGTGCCGCCGAAAGCCCGGTCGATGGCAACTTGCAAGGCAGAGGGCAGGGCGGGGTCTGCGTTCGCGGCGTAGGGGAACTCATCGAAGACGAAAACAAGCGGCCCGCCGTCGGCAGCCTGCCGCTCCGCCACGAACTGCAGGGCGTCGCCCCATGTGCCGAACGCCGGCAACGAGGACGGCATGCCGTATCGCTCATATACGACGCGCGAAAAATCCCGAAGATTGTCGATATTGGACTGAACTTGGGCAGTGAACCAAAGATTCTGCTTATCTGCACAAAACCGCTCGAGCAGGGATGTTTTCCCCACGCGTCGGCGGCCATAAAGCACCAGCATTTCAAAACGCTCGCTCGCATACAGGCGCTCAAGCATCGCCAGTTCTTCCTCGCGTCCCACAAACCTCGACATGGCCGTCTCCCGTCAGCTTGCCTTCCCCGCCTTCGCTAAACCGCGTTGCATAC
>CAKUKJ010000126.1 GCA_934662525.1 uncultured Coriobacteriales bacterium
CCCCACGTCGGCAAGCGCATGGTCAAGAAAACTTCTGGACGAGATCCTTTCATCCGCGAGCCTCGCGTTAACGGCGCCCCAGTCAATCTCGGGCGCCCGGCACTCACCGAGCGGCATAAGGCAGCCAAGGAGCCCCAGCTTGCCCAGGATGTTCAACACGCGGGAGTTCTGGTCGAGGGCGTCGCCCTCGTCAAACCTCCTATAGGCAAGAAAGTCGACCCCCAGATTGGCGGAAAGCGCTATACCGTGGAAGGAGTCGGTCATCACGAGGGAGGCACCGGAGAGCCAGCCGAGGAACTCGGGCACCGCCATTCTGCGCAGAGCCCGGCAACCGGAAATCTCGGCCTCCCCGGCCTCGGGAAGGTAGGCAACGACGGGAAGCCCGGTCTCGCGAGCGGCCTTTCGCACGACATCGGAATAACGCGAAGGCGAGCCTAAGAAATAGCAGAACACATAGGGGCCACCGGCTATGCGCGAAGCGTCGGCAACGGAGAGCCAGGTGTTCCTCGAAACGAGGAAGGTCGGGTCGAGGACCGCGACAGCATCGAGGCCGAGCTCGTTAACTACCAGGTCGCGTCCTTGCTCCTCGCGCACGCCTATGGCATCGAAACGGGACAAGAGGCTTTTGTATTCGTCGCGAAGCTCAATGGGTATGTCGGGCAAGCCGATGCTCGCTGCATAGGCGATTTTCCGAACGCCGTCAGAGACCCCGTCCAACATATAAACAGGATTGAATACGTTGGGTGCCCAAATCTGGTCGCTACCGCAAACTACAGCGTCAAACCCGTCGCAAATCGCACGGGCTCCCGCAGGGGTGTACGT
This sequence comes from uncultured Coriobacteriales bacterium, assembly GCA_934662525.1. GTDB lineage: Bacteria > Actinomycetota > Coriobacteriia > Coriobacteriales > UMGS124 > UMGS124. Next base: position 823 of record CAKUKJ010000126.1, read on the forward strand.
CTTGCGCGTCTGTCTCAGCTCGCCGCGCTGGAACCTCCAGGTGTCGAAGCTTGGCCCGAACGGGAACGCGTCGAGGACTGACTTTATCAGCCCCTTGGGGAACCTCTCTCCGTCAAGTTCGCGCTTCCTATAGTTTACGAAGCTGACGTTGAAACCCATATCACTAAGCACGCGCTGCATGGCCCACGACTGGAGGTTGCTCCCGACGTTGCCGTAGTAGTGCCAGGTCAGGATACCGACCTTGGCCTTCCCTTGTGTATTCGTCAAACCAAACTCCCTACGCGAATTCCTTCAGCACTTCCGTCCAGCTTTCAGCCCAGCGCTCCCGCGAGAACGAATCCTCGACCGTCTGCCTTGCGTTTCGCGAGAGGCGATTCCTGAGCTCGGTATCGCTCACGAGCCTGCTGACTGCCTGGTATAGGTCGTCGGCTTCAGGCCGCACGAGTATCCCGTTGTGGCCAGAAAGCACGATGTTCGACATGCCTCCCACGTCCGTCGCCACCACGGCGCAGCCTGCGGACATGGCCTCGAGCAGCGATAACGATGTACCTTCGGAGGCGATGGACGGCACCAGTGCGATGTCGAACCGCCCGTGAAACTCGACGCTCTCCCCCGCGTCATAGCGCGTGAACGCGACGCGCTCCTCGCCATCGAACACACCATGCAGGTCGTCTTCAAGGGAGCCGCCGCCGGCAATAATCAGCTCCACCTCGGGATGCTCGCGCAGGACCCTCGGCATCACGTCGATGAGCAACCCGCACCCACGGATGGCCTCGAACCTTCGCGCAAACACGATGCGCACTTTGCCGTCGCTTTTCCGCACGGGCACAGCCTTCGACGTGTCGGCGAAATTCGGGATATACGTATAAGGCAGCCTGTTAGCAACGCTCAGCGCGCGCATCCAGTTGACATAGCTAAGGTCCACGCACACCATCCGAGAGACAAGTGCATGGAGGTCGAGTTGCTTTTTCCCCTGAAAAGCCCGCGCAAGTAACGCCTTCACGCCAGATAGGGGCAAACCTTTGAAGCGTTCGGTGTCCCAATAAATGCCGTGTTGAATGGCAACGGACTTCTTGAATGCTGTTCTTGAAATCAACGTGCTCGATCCGAAAATAAGAAGATCGTCGTCAGAACGCCCCACTTCAACAGCCTTTAACTGGAGATCGGCCTTCCAGTTGACAGACGCATTGACACCAATCAATTCGACGCCATCAACTATCGACTCTCGATTCATTTTGTCGCAAAAAATTACAGTCGGTCCGATGCCGCAACCCTTAAGGACTTCGCATAGATTTCTAAGATATGTCTCAACCCCACCTATACAATGACAATCCTTATTGAAGTCATAAAATTGGGGATATATCATTAATGCACGCATATTAATCCTTCTTATACTGACCCTATTTAAATCCGAGGCGTTTGATAAAGCCTTCGAGCTTTCCTCTGAAGCCTGCGCTAATCGCCATCCCCTTAAGCGCCTCAGATTCCTTTGCCACCAAATGGGCCAAATATCGATTCCCGTTCTTAAGCGCCTTAAAGAGAAGGGCATTGTCTGGACGCAACCGAACGCGACGGTCTCTTTCGAAAACCCCCTCGTTTTGCATGGCCTCCCGGATTTCGCTAAATACTCTCTTTTTTTCAGTCGTTTCGACATCAGAAAGCTCGCTCATCTTGATGAGCAAGATATAGATGTTCGTCTCGCCTATACACGCAGCGTCAAGGCATTCCCCACCCCACGACAATGCGAAAGTGTTCAGCCGACGATTGACCTGAACAGCATCTATGAGCTGTGAGTCTTTATAACTAGCAGTGGAGGAATTTTCATTGGGCCGATAATAATAAAGAGTCTCAGACAGTTGACAAAGCGAGCTGCTTCTCTCCACGATGGGAAGCAACTGGAACAAATCCTCACCGTGCATCAATCCTTTAAAACGACCATAGTCGCATTCCGTATCTATGCACTTAGCTCTAAAAGCCTTGCCCCAAAGGTTATTAAATCGTCCTCTGCAAACATGCTCTTTGACAATCTCATACTGCTCCCCGCAATACAAACCAGCAGGAAGCGCCGAAGTGTCGTCAGCTGACGAGAAATTCTCTTTGCGCGACGAATGAAACGCGATGATATCGGCTTGCGTCTCGGCAATGGCCCGACTAATCTGTGCCAAGGCATCCGCCTTCAGGCAATCGTCAGCGTCGAGAAAAACGATATATTCCCCATTAGCATCGAAAAGCCCCCTCCTCCTCGCGAGGAGGGGGCCTTCGTTTTGCCCATGATGCACATGAACGTCGTCGCGGTCGAAGGCGAATCGGTCCATGATTTCCGCCGTCTTGTCAGAAGAGCCATCGTCGATAAGCAGAAGCTCATAATCAGTATAAGTCTGCATTGCGATGGAGTTCAGACACTCTTCGAGGTAACGTTGGGCGTTATAGGCTGGAATAATGACGCTGAATTTCATAGACGAACCCTTCCTGCAATTTGCGCGGAATTGTCTCGCGAAGCAGCGCCGAACACGAAATTGGACAAAAGCCCGGCAACAGACAAAGAGCAGACGAGGAGCCAATCGGCGCCATCGATATCCTCAGTAAGAAAGAAAATGCAACAGAGCAACATGAAGAACGCCCGGTAAGGTCTCGTTCTATCTTTTGCCCCTGTTGTAACAATTTTTTTTGCAAGCACGAAAAGAGCCGAAAGGAAAAGAGCTAGACCCACAACACCAGTGCGGTAAAGGATGCCAAGATAGGTCGAATGCGATCCGACGGGGACCGCACTACCAAATTGAGCTACCGTATCTTTAATTCCGCAACCAAACACAGGAGAGGAGTCCATCACATGAGCAAATGTGTATTCGTATAGCGACCGTCTTGTGTCGGTGCTACCCTGCCTACTGCCCAGCAACTCCTCAACGGTCGCCACAATCTCACTGTGGTAGAGGACAACAAAAGTTACAGCCACAATGAATGCAAAAAATAACTTCGTATTCCGCGAAAGTTTGCCATCTCCGCGAAGTTCGTTTATGTACAGGATGGCCGCAAACGTCGACGCAACTCCGAACAGGATTCCAGTTCTCGAAGAGCACGCCACAACCGGAATGAGGGCAAGAATACAGTACCCGTACGCAAGACCAGAGAAGCGGCAATTCACTACCGTCCTCAGCGAGACAGGGAAAAGGATGAAATAAGCAGCTGCAACAAGGGTCGAATATTCAAGAAAACAATGGAAGCGCGTAGATCGCTCACCATTAATCCAGTCCACGCCTGAAAGGGTTCTAGCATCCCAAGGAAGGCTCAATACGATGCCGGAATAGTAGGTAAGGGAAAGCACAACAAGAAGGACAATGTTTAAAAATGCAATCTTCGAAACTATGCTGCAATCAATCTGGGCCTGTCGGAAAAATGAATATAGAAGAACGGCAATCATCCAAATTGCCCATTTATTAAATGCCGCAAAAACTCTACTCTGCTCCGCTTGGGAAGAGTTAAGAAGAATAGAAAGAAGATAGACAAACAGGAAGCAGAAAAGAAGGCCTTCAACAAGCCCGAAAGTCAGGCTCATCATCCCATGTCTTCCAAATTTGACAGCTAAAACGATGACAAGGAAGGCGAATAAAGCCAACTGAATGGCTTTGGGGCACAATGCTACCGGAAACACAGCAAAAGGCATGTAGGCAAGCCAAGTCAAATCTTTTGACCGCCGATTGTCCCCCGTAGCTAGATTAGCGTTTTTGCCTACGCTCGTTTGATTGGTTAAATTCATTTTACAGCTCTGATATCATCCATCGCAGCTCCTCGCAGAACTCCGCGTTGTGGCTCTTGAACTCGACGCCGCGCGACAGCCCGCGGGCGCGCTCTATTGCTTGCGGCAAATCCGCCACGTCGTACACGGGCACGATGCCGCCCTGCCGCTCCGCGACGATGCGCACGAAGTCGGCCTGGTGGTCGTTGACGTGCTCTCCCAGGTCACCCCGGCGCGGCACCACCACCGGCACCTTGCCCGCGGCCATCGCCTCGATGAAGCTCGACGGCCCGCCGTGCGTGATCACCACGTCGGCGTCGGCCACCATCTCCTTCATCCTCTTGAACGGCACGAACTTCGAGTGCTCGCAGTGCTCCGGCTCATAGGTGCAGTAGCCGGTCTGCACGAAGACAGGCTCAGTTATCGTCCCGTCCGCCTTCAGCTCGTCAACTGCCCTCACCAGGCGGTCGAACTGCTGCTCGTGGGTGCCCACAGTCACGAAAATCATCAATTCAACCTCCCTAGAAGATCGAGCCAAGGTCCACGGCGTGCTTGTAGACCTGCAATTGCTCGGGCCACTGCACCACGAACAGGTCGGCGATTCCGTTGAGCATCCGCCCCGTCATGGTCGGCTTGTCCACACGGTCGAACACCTCGACGTAGACACACTTCGCGCCGAGCATCTTGCCTATCAGGAAGAACGGCACGGCAACCGCAGCTCCCGAGCTGATGATCAAGTCGGGGCGCTCGCGGCGCAGCACCTTCCAGGCCAGCGCCGTGTTCTTGACGAGGTTGGGTATGTTCCTGTTCGTCGGGTAGTGGCAGTGGTAGAAGCGCTCGCCCTCAAGCAGCGAGTTGGCGTCCTCCTTGTCGAACGTCACCCAGAACCTGTCGGCCGCCTGCTCCCAAATCGGCTTGAGCAGCCACATGTGCGTCAGATGCCCACCGCTGGAGCTGGGGATGCAGATTTTGGCGGTGGAGACGTCCATCAGTAGGCTCCCTTACCGCTCAGCATCGACTTCACGGTCCCGAAGAGTAGACCGAGGTCGTATGCGGGCGAGCACTTCTCCACGTACGCCAAGTCAGCCTCCACCATGCCCTCGAAGGTCGAGTCGCTGCGGTCCCCGGCCTGCCACGGCCCGCCGCACCCGCACTTCACGCGCAGACGCTGCTTGGCGCGCTCGTCGTACTGCACGACCTCCTTGGGAAGCCCCGGGCGCGGCCCTATCAAGCTCATATCACCAAGAAACACGTTGATGAGCTGTGGCAGCTCATCTATGGAATGCTTGCGTATGAAGGTTCCCAGCCCAGGGATGATGCGAGGGTCGTCCTTGATTTTGAAAAGGGGGCCGTCGGCCTCGTTCCTGTCGGCCAAATCCTTCAGCATCTCGTCGGCGTGGGGCACCATGGAGCGGAACTTATACATGCGGAACAGCCTGTACGTGCCGTCCTTCCTCAAACGGCCCACGCGCAGCTGTGAATAAAGCGGTCCCGCCCCGGGAGACTTGATGCAGATGGCCGCCGACAGAATGACGCCAGGCACAAAGAGTACCACGAGCGCCGCGCCAGAGGCCGCTATGTCGAACGCGCGCTTCACGAACCGGTACGCATAGCGCGAAAGCTCCGGCCTCACGCCCGAGTCCACCCCGCGCAGCATCGCCGCCGCCTCATCGTTGGTCAGGTCGGTATAGGACCAGCTCTCGGAGCCCGGCGGCATGTCGGCGCACTCGCCCACAACAGCCCCGCCGAAAGCCGGGTTCATGACGTCCTCATTGGACACTAAGCCACCGCCAAGCGAGAAATAGAAGCGCTATAATTCATCCCAGAGACGCTGCAAAACACCCCGAAACGGCACTCCCCGCCGGAGCGGTTCGTACCGGGGAAAATACGTACCGTTTTCGTACCAGCGCCGTTTTCCGCAATCCCCAAACGAAGCCCTGACCAGCCGATGAGCGTTCTGTAAGGTACCCCGTCGTTGTTGGCCTTGCTTGACAACCGGCCATTCTTAAAAGGCCTTTTCAATTCGGTTGCCTTATCAACACTCTCTTGCATCACGCGCTCGTCTTCCCTTTTCAAGATGCAAATCCCGACCTACCTGGGCCATTCGCGTGCTCCGGATAAACAACCTCAGGCGCGGCCCTGCCCTCGCCCTACAACGCCGCCCGCAATTCCTCCGGGCCTGGCTCGCTGCCCTTTGCCACGCTCAGCACGCCGAGACCCATACGCACACCCACCACACGGTCACCCACGTGCATGCGCACATAAGCTGTGCTCTTGTGGCGATTGACCTCGGA
>CAKUKJ010000127.1 GCA_934662525.1 uncultured Coriobacteriales bacterium
GGTTGGGCGGGGTGCCGATGGGCGTGAGGACGCCGCCGATCGACGCCGCATAGGCCGTCATGAGCATGAGGCCCGTGGCGTACTTGTACGTCTTCATGTCCACCTCGCGGCCGGCGCGGGCGAACATCTGACGGATGGCGTCGAGCAGGCCCACCGAGAGCGGCACCATCATGGCAGCCGTGGCGGTGTTCGACACCCAGCCTGAGCACAGGGCTGTGGCGGCGCCGATGGCAAGGAAGATGCGCGTGGGACTCGAGCCCACCCATTTGCGCGAGAGCAGCCAGTAGGCGAAGCGCTTGTCAAGGCCGTGCAGCATCATTGCCTTGGCCAGCACGAAGCCGCCCAGGAACAGGTAGATCATGGGGTTGGAGAACGGCGCGAACGCCTCGCTTGCCGTGCACAGCCCCGTGAGCACCGCAAGCACCGGCACAAGCAGCGAGGTGACGGGAATGGGCACAGGCTCGCAGATCCACCACGTGCACACCAGGCACATCATGGCGAGCAGGCCGTGCGCGCTCGCGGAGAGGTCGGCGATGGGGGTCATCCACACGAGGATGGCGAGCAGGGGTCCCACAATCAGGCCGACGAGGCCGCGCGGGCTCTCCGAGAAGGGGAGCCTCCAGCGCTTGCGGCGGGGTTCGGGCGTGTGGACGGCGTGCGTCTCGAGCACGTTGGCCTCGTTGCCGTCGTCGACAAACGACTGTGCAAGCTCCTCGGCCTCCGCCTCTGCCTCGCGCTCTACCTCGAGCTCCTCGGCCAGGGCTTCGGAGACGCCCTCGGGCGTCGCGGCGGCATCGCGGGGCGCATCGGCCCCGTTTTGCCCGCCCGTCGCACCTGCGGGCCGGGCTTCCTTTGATTCTTGCTGTTCAGACACGGTCTACCTTTCCTTCCGCCCGGTCGCGCGTTGCGAGAGAAAAACCAGGCTGCGGTATTCTAGACCCCCGCAACCCTTCTGTAACCAGCGCGCAACAATCACGCGGAAAAAGGGCGGATGGGAACGGCGTGCGTCGGGGTTGCGTGGCGTATTCGACGCAAAGCCGTTTGACGTGTAGACTTTAGCCACATGCCCATCTTGTCTCGGGGAGGTCTCAACATGTCCAATCCAAGTCTGCCCTACGACCCCACCGACAAGGATTCCATTGTCATATATGCGAAGCATCTTGTGGGCAAAACGCTCAGGCAAACGGCTGACATTGAATGCATTGAGTCTCCGCATGTGCGTCGTGGCTCATACGGCAATGCGATTGAGGAGCATTATTTCGGCTACAAACCCAACAGTGACTCAAATCCCGACTTCGCCGAGGCGGGACTTGAGCTCAAAGTGACGCCCATGAAGCGAGCTTCTAAAGGTGGGCTTGTCGCCAAAGAGCGTCTTGTTATATCCATGATCGACTATGACGAAGTGGTCAATGAGAGTTTCGAGTGCAGCCATTTTCTTAAAAAAGCATCCGATGTCCTCCTGGTTACCTATTTGTGGGAAGAGGAAAAAGACCCTCTCGACTATACGATTCAACTTGTCGAAGAATGGAAGATACCCGAACGGGATTTGCCGCAAATCAAGCAGGACTGGGAGACTATTGTCAACAAAGTGAGGAGCGGCCGCGCCGAGGATATTTCAGGCTCAGACACCATGTATCTTGAGGCGTGCACGAAGGCGGCGAATTCGTCGGTTCGCAGACATCAACCATTCTCTGATGTTCCTGCCAAACCTCGTGCCTGGGCCTTCAAGGCTTCTTACATGACCGTGGTTGAAAATGGCTTTATCGAGCTGGCGGAGTCTATTGCTCGCGATACGAACGAGCGTGACTTGGCGCTTCTTGATCTGGTGCGTTCGCGTTTCTCCAAATTCTTCGGCTTGTCCGAGGCCGAACTGGCCGAATTGTTCAACCTGTCCAAGTCAAAAGATCTCTGTGCGCGCATAACCAAGGGCATCCTTGGGGTTAGCGAAGATGCCAGGATTGAGGAATTCGAAAAAGCCGGCATCAAGCCAAAGACCCTGAGACTTCGTCAAAGCGGCCGCCCGAAAGAAGCGCTTTCGTTTCCGACATTTGACTATTTTGAGCTTGAGCTGCAAAACTTTGAGGATTCCGAGTTTTATGAACAGCTTCAGCAGAAGTATCTCTTTGTGCTGTTTTGCGAAGATGCTGATAGGGTCTACCGTTTGTGCGACGTGTGCTTTTGGCAGATGCCCGAGTCCGATTTCCCCGAAGCAAAGCGGTGCTACGAGCAGATGCGTCACAATGTCCGTGTTGGCCATGCGGAACTATCGGTAAAGTCGAGCGAAAACCGTTGCTGCCATGTGCGACCACATGCCCGCGACTCGTCTGATGTCGTACCTCAGCCGCATGGGGATCCTGTAGTTAAGAAATGCTTTTGGCTCAACCAGGCCTATCTCCAGGGCGAGATAGCCAAAGCGTTGGAGTCAAAGTGATGCGCGGACTGTCCACTTGATCTTGTCCGGCCCATCCCTTATCATTGCTGCTCGACAAACTCACGACACAGACAGCGATTGGAGAAACGTGTCGTCAGACAAGACCATTAGGGTTGCCGAGCTCTTTGCGGGAGTCGGCGGCTTTCGTTTGGGGCTCGACGGGTTCAACGACCCGGAGCATCCTGAGTTCGACATGCCGGCGGCGGGCCCGTTCCGAACGGTTTGGGCCAACCAATGGGAGCCACCGGGAACCGAGTCGAAGCAGTTTGCCGCAAGGTGCTACAAGTCGCACTTCGGCAACGACTCCGTCGTCAACGAGGACATCAACAAGGTGCTCGATGCTTTCGAGGCCGGCAGCATCGATATTCCCGATGTCGACATGGTTGTAGGCGGCTTCCCTTGCCAGGATTACTCGGTCGCCAAGCCCCTGTCTATGGCCGGTGGCATCGAGGGCAAGAAGGGCGTCCTCTGGTGGGACATCTATCGCATGCTGCGGCTCAAGAACAAGCCGCGGTTCGTGCTGCTTGAAAACGTCGACCGTCTGCTTAAGAGCCCTGCCAGCCAGCGTGGTCGCGACTTTGCCATCATTCTGTCTTGCCTGGCGAGCCTTGGGTATTCGGTTGAGTGGCGCGTGGTGAACAGCGGCGCTTATGGGTTCCCCCAGCGGCGCAAGCGCACCTACATTTTCGCCGAGCAGACAAGAGAGAAGTGGGATTTGAAGGCGCGTCTGACCGACGGCGTCATATCCAGCGCGTTCCCCATCGAGCGGCCTGTCACCGCAAACGACGTGCTTGTTCCGCAAGACCCCTATGTGGCCTCGCGCGATTTCAATAAGGGAAAGTCTGCCTCCCCCTTTGGCGATTGCGGCGTCATGCAGGACAACAAGGTCTTGACCTGCTCGGTTGTCGAGCGCTATGAGGGGCGTTTGGGCAAACTTGCCGACGTGCTTGTTCCTGAAGCCGAGGTTCCGCCCGAGTACTATGTGGATGAAGGCGCGCTTCCCAAGTGGGAGTATCTTAAAGGGTCGAAGAGCGAGGAGCGCGTCAACAAGGCCACCGGTTTCGCCTACCACTACTCCGAGGGCGCCATGGCGTTTCCCGATTCCCTTGACAAGCCCTCGCGTACCATCCTGACCGGAGAGGGCGGCAAAGGGGCGTCTCGCTTCAAGCATGTGATCGAGGTGGGTGGCAGGTATCGCCGCTTGGTCCCCGATGAGCTCGACCGCCTCCAGGGTTTTCCCAAAGGTTGGACCGCCGACGGCATGAGCGCCGCCCGCCGCGCCTTCTGCATGGGAAACGCCCTAGTGGTGGGGATTCCGCATGCAATCGGCAGGGAGATTGCGAGGCGGTTGGAGGAAGGGGAGGGGTAGAAGCCTCTCCCGCGTTTCTAGCGGCTTCCTTGCTCTGTCTTTATCACCCAATTTTCAAGCGTTTGACTTTCTTCAGAGAAGTTGACGCCGACCTTATAAAGTTTGCGTCCATCGGTCTTGTAGGGGAGCAGATAGCCCTTGCTGTCAATTTGCGCAAGCGCTTCCTTGGCTGACTTGTTGTACTTGAACTCCATCACATATATGGATCTTGGCATCTTGACGACTGCGTCCATGCGCCCGGTTGCAGTTCGTACCTCGGTATCAATCTGAGCGCCAAGCAAGGTGAATATCAGCCAGAACGTCGTTTGAAATCCTCGTTCGCTGTGCGATCCCAGGTGATAGGGCATTCCTGCCATGAACGCCTTCGTCGCCTGAAGGGCATCTTCTATCTCGTCGAGACGAAGACTGCGTGAGATCGTGCGCACCAGGCCTCCTACCTCGCCGAGCGCTTGCGGTGCGGCGTGTTTGATAAGTGCACGCGATAGACCGCGGGCGACTTCTGCGTTGGGGATGCCGAGCGTATAGGCACCCGTGAAGGGATCGCGCGATTTGATGGTGAGGTAGCCCGATTGGTAGAGCATGGGCAGCGGTGTCTGCATGTCCTCGGCAGGCGCATCGAATTCTTCTGCGTCAGCCTCTCGGTCTTCCAGGTCGCCAATCTCCCAACCGTTCTTTTGCAGCAGGTTCACGAGAACGGTGGGTGTGCCGCTGCCAAACCAGTAGGCGTCGAGCTGACCAGAATCCAAGGCACTGAACAGGCTAAACGGGTTGTAAATGTCAGGTGAGGGGCTGCAAAAGTGATACCCGTCGTAATTTGCCTTGAGTCGAGCGAGGGCCTCGCCGCGATGTATGCCTAGCGTTACGGCCAAAGCGTCGACGTCAGAAGACATCCGTTCCGTCAGCTCTTCCTCGGTGATGCCGCAGATAGCGGCAAAGCGATGGTCGAGACTGATGTTCTTGAGATTGTTAAGCTCGCTGAAGATGGAGAGCTGGCTGAACTTGGTGATGCCTGTAAGAAACACGAAGCGCAGGTATTCGTCGCATGCTTTGATTGGGGAAAAGAATTCCCGCATGGTCAGGCGGAATATGTGGAGCTTCTCGGCATCATGTGCAACGTTGAGCAACGGGGCGTCATATTCGTCGATGAGGACGACGACGGTCGTACCGGTTTGCTCATAGGCGGCCCTGATGAGGGCTTGGAGTCGCGAACCAGGTGTCATCGCGTTGACGTTTCGCCCCCAAAGGGCCTCTTGTTCCGACAGCGCGTAATTGAGCAGCTTATCGAGCTGTGCTGGGTCTTCGGTTTTTACGGTGGAAAGGTCGATGCGAATGACCGGATGAGATTCCCAGTCGGCCTCAAGCTCCGAGATGGCGAGCCCGTTGAAAAGCTCGCGCCGTCCTTCAAAGTATGCCTGCATGGTGGAGAGCAAAAGCGACTTGCCGAAGCGGCGGGGGCGGCTGAGGAAATAGGTTGAACCAGAACCGTGCGCCAATTCATGCACAAAGGCCGTCTTGTCGACGTAGAGGTAGCCGCCCTCGCGGATTTTTTCAAATGTCTGAATCCCGATGGGATATCTGCCTGAGGTAGCCGCCTCATCCATGCCATTCGCCGCCTTTCATTTCGAGATGCTCATTAAGAGTCTAGCAATTTTGGCTGCAGAGTAGGTCGACCGACGGATGAAAGCTTGCAAAGGGCAATTGTTGCAAGAAGGTGGCTCGATGATGCGAGAGACTTGCAGCTGTGCATGGCATGCATTCTGCGCACGAACGCACTCAATAGTGTCTGAAGCTTCCTTCACGAACGTGCAAGAACGGTGATGCGGGCGTATGGGCGGTATAGTGGCACAGGAATGACCTCGATGCGCTTGGCTGGCCCGCCTGGGCCGGCGCGAAAGGAACGCTCATGCCTACGAGCGACGACAAGCCTCGTGCGACGCAGCCCGACGGCACCGGACGCTTTGCAATGCCCCCCTCGACCCCCGGGGCCGCCCCCCAGCGGGCCCAGCAAGCCTATCCCGCCAACCCTCTCGGCAAACAGGCTCAGCAGCATCCTGCGTGGCAGGCTGCCCCGCGTCATGCGCGCGGGATGGGCGAGGCTGCAGGCGAAGCGCCGGCCTTCGCTAAGGGCTCCAAAGGTTGCCATGCCCACCGTGCCGAACCCCCTGCCGGCCGCGAGCGCCCCACGGTCACGCTCACGCGCGGCCAATTCATCGCCTCCCTGCTGGGGGCCGCCGTCGTGGCGGCAATCCCGGCCGTCTCCATCACCTCGTGCGTCAGCCGTATGAACGAGCCTGCGAGCGACTCCGGCTCCGGCACCGAGGAGGAGACCTGGGTGAGCCCCTATGACTGGTCGTGCGTCGTCGAAAAGGAAAACGGCCTGCTTGCCTATGTGAAGAACGGTCAGACCCTCTCCGAGGCCGGCATTGACGTCTCCGAGCACGACGGCGAGATCGACTGGGCGCAGGTGAAGGCCGCCGGCGTCGACTTCGCGATGATTCGCCTGGGGTACCGCGGCTACGGCCAGGGCTCCATCAACGTGGACAACTATTTCCTGCGCAACCTCTCCGGCGCCGCGGCCGCCGGCCTCAAGGTGGGCGTGTACTTCTTCTCGCAGGCCATCAGCGCAGACGAGGCGCGTGAGGAGGCCGACTATGTGATAGGCAGTCTTGCCGCCACCGACGTTGCCCTCAGCTACCCCATCGTGTTCGACGAGGAGCCCATCACCGACGGCAACGTCGCGCGCACCGACAGCCTCACCGCCTCCCAATACAGCGCCAACGCCCTGGCCTTTTGCCAGCAGGTGGAGAAGGCCGGCTACACCCCCATGCTCTACGGCAACCAGCATGAGCTGGCCAAGCTCGACCTCAAGGGCGAGCTTGCCGCCTACGACGTGTGGTACGCCGAGTATGGCGTGAAGCAGCCCACCGGCGAGTTCGACTTCGTCATGTGGCAGTACTCTGACACGGGCTCTATCCCCGGCATTACCACCTCCGCCGGCCAGGTGGTCGGCATCAA
>CAKUKJ010000128.1 GCA_934662525.1 uncultured Coriobacteriales bacterium
CGTTCCGGCAGCGTGACGGCATCGTCACGACCTGTTGGCCAGCTAGTTGCAATCCTGGCGCGGAACCGGCGGGATTTCTTCGCCGGCGCCCAACGGGAGCCGACCCCATGCCCGAGCCCGCCGTCTGCACGTTTGAGGCGCTTCCCCAGGCAGCCGTCCTTACCGTCGGCAACCTCGACTCGACCGAGGCCACCGACCTGCTGGCCGAGCATGCCGAAGAGGCCCGCGCCGCCAAAACGCTCGTCATCGACGTGCGCGCCTGCACGGGCGGCATGGAGCAGGCCGTCTACCCTCTGCTCGACTGGCTGTTCGACGAGCCGACGACGCTGGGTGAGCTCATCGGCACCCAGCATGTGCTCACCAATTACTCAACCGGCGCGTGCAAGGCCCGCATCGCACAGTTCACCCAGCTCAAAGCCATGCTTGAGGTCCAGGGTGCCGGTGACACCACCGCCTGGCTCGACCAGGGCCTCCAGGCCGCGCAGGCCAACATGGGGAGGGGCTTCGTAGAGGAGCAGCTCGCCGCCGCGCAGCTCGACGTCGCCGCCGCCCCATGCGGCCAGCGCGTGTTCCTACTCACAAGCGGGCGCACCGCCGACGCCGCCGAATGGCTCGCGAGCGTCGCCAAGAAATCCGCCCGCACGACGCAGGTGGGGCAGGCCACGCGCGGCACGCTCGACTACTCCAACCCCGTGACGCTCACGTTCGGCGACCGGTTCGTCTTCACCTACCCCATGAGCAAGACCGTCGAGGCGGCCCAGGGCAAGGGCATGCGAGGCACCGGCATCGCGCCCGACATAGCCTGCCCGGCCGATGGGGCGCTTGAGCAAGCGCTGGGCGCCTAACACGCAAGGCAGATAGGCGCCCCGACGCAGCCGGGAGGCAGCCATGAAGGCAGACGGGCGCCCTTGACCCGCGCGCATACCCGGCATGCCGCCCCAACCCCCCGATACGCAAAGGGGCCGCACCCCGCTTGGGATGCGGCCCCTTGTCGTTTGACGCTTGGTGCCCGGCGTCTGCCGATTCGAAAACCTAGAGCACTTCCTGGCCAGTGATGAGCTTGCCGGCGACGCGGCCATGGGTCATGGCCATGCCGATGGAGTTGCCGGCGAAGGGGGTGGCGTAGGAGTTGCCATAACGCTCGCCCAGGCAGTTGCCCGCAGCCCACAGGCCGGGGATGACGTTGCCGTTGACATCGATGACCTGGAGGTTGTTGTTGGTCTCCACGCCTGCAAGCGTCACGAGACCGGCGCTGGTGGTCTTGGTGTTGTCGGCGGGAGCCGTGTAGAACGGGGGCGTGTCGATCGGCACCATGTACTTGGCGTCCTTGCCATACTGCGAGTCAACGCCCGTGGCGCACAGCTCGTTGTACTTGGCCACCTGGTCGAGGGCGGTCTGAAGGGCGTCGCCCTCGTAGCCCGCCAGCTTGAGGGCACCCTCAAGCGTCTCGGAGGCGTACACCGTGGAGGGGTCGCGCTCAGCGATGGTGCACTTGCGCACAGGGCCGCCCTCGGGGTTCTCCAGCTCGATGGCCTCCATGTCCTCAACGAGCTCCTCGTAGTACACGGGGCGGCCGTAGTTGGGCGCGCCGTGGTCGAGGCCGGCGTTCTTGAGGGTCTCGTAGTAGTTGGCATCGGTCACAGTCGTCACGATGCCGACGGGCTGCAGCAGCGTGGCCTCGGTGATGGCAACGGCGTTGGCCTCGTTGCAGAAGCGCTCGCCATTGGCGTTGAGGAACAGGTACGGACAGGTGCCCCAAGGGCCACCGCCGCCACCGCCGGTGTTCATGGATGCGCGGGGCGTGGGCTCCATGACGGCGCCGACCCAGCAGGCCATCTTCTGGCCGTCGCCGGTGCAGTCGGCAAAGGGCGAGAACAGGTCGTCCTCGGTCAGGCCCTGGCGGGAGTTGAACTCGGAGATGTCCGGGTTGAGGTTCCAGACCATCTTGTTGTCTCCGCCGTAGTCGCCCAGGCACAGGATGACGCCGGTCTTGGCGTTGTACTGCACGTAGATGTCCTCGTCGTCGACCTTCTGCGAGATGGCGCCGGTGACGGCGCCGCTCTCGTCGGTCGTGAGCTTGAGGGCGCGCTCGCCGTAGTGCCACTCGGCGCCGAGCTCCTCGCCCTTGAGGATGGCGAACTGCATGACCTCGTCAAGGCGCGACATGGCGGCGCAGCCCGGGATGGAGTTGTCATGGCTGATCTCGCCCATGAACTGCGCGACTGCGGCATAGGAGCCGTTGCCGCCGCACATCATCGGGTACTCGACCGGGCCGTCGGCCGTAGCGCCGGAAACCTGGCAGATGACCTGGCTTGGGTCGAACGGCGACGCATCGGGGTTGCGCTCGGTGGTGGGCATGAGCTTGATGCGGTCGTCGGGCCACGTAACAAGGCTCTGCAGGTGGTCGAACATCTCGCCGGAGTTGGCAAGGTACTTGCGGATAATCTCGGGGTTGCAGCGACCGCCGGCACGGCGCACGAACTCGTTGGTGACCTCGCCCACGTCGTAAGGACCGTAGCCCTGGTCGATGAGCCACTGCGAGTTGATATGGCCGATGTCCTCGCCCTTGACCTTGCGCATGTCCTCGGCCCACTTCTCGACCACGATGACCTTGGCGCCGCCCTCAGCTGCGGCAAGCGCGGCATGGATGCCGGCATGGCCGCCGCCCAGGACAAGGACGTCGCAATCGTAGGTCTCGGCAGGCTCGCCGGTCTCGGGAGGAAGGCCGAGCCAGTCTTCCTTGCACTGATAGTACGACGTGACGGCAGACTCGTGGGCCTCCTCAGCCTGGGCGCGATTCGCCCCAGTGAGGGTGCCTGCCACAGCGCCAGCCAAGCCGACGGCGGCGGTGCCCACAATCATGTCGCGCCTGGTTACTGCTTTTGCCATACGGACCCCTTTCCGTTTGACTTCAGGGCATCCCTTTTTGCCCTTGAACAAACGCCAGTATGGCCTTCAGCAATCTTTAAGGCAATAATCCCCTATGGCGTATTGCGTTCTTCCAGGCTTGCGCCTCGCCAGGTAGATATGGGAAGGACGGTATCTGCCCGCGCCCCTTGACTCCCAGCCGCAAACGCTTGCCTATCCCCGCTTGTCCACCATGTCGATGAGCTGCTGCTTGGAATGGATGTGCAGCTTGGCGTAGATGTTTTTCACATGCACGCGCACGGTGTTCTCGGAAATGACGAGCTTCTCGGCAATGGACATGCGCGTGTTTCCGCGAGCCAACAGGTCGAGCACCTCGCCCTCTCGCTCCGAAAGCATATACTTTTTGGCAATGACCGCACAGGCCTGGGCAATGGGGTCGCAGGCCAGGGCGGAAGGCCGTTCCGCTGAAACGCGAGCCCCCAAGGCGTCGGACACCGCCACATCACCGCCGACCTGCGGCGCTTGCACCGGCACGGCGTCAGCCAGGACACCGCGGCTCGCAGACCCTTCAAAGCCTGCGGGGGCCATCTCCACCGGCACAAAAGGCTGATTTGTGTCCTGCCTGGGCGAAGGATACTGTGCGGCGGCAAGCATGCTCGAGGCAATGATTGCCAGCATGGTCATGATCACGGTGATAGCCTGCACGGCGACAAAGTCGTCGCCGAAGAATAGGCCCGTCATCTGACCCACGAGGGTGCCGCAGGCAAACCCAAAACTCACGACGCCCCAACCGACAGGAAACACGAATGACAGGCTTGCCACGCCGCTTTGAGAGACGTCAATGAGAACGAGCAGCACAAACGCCTGCACCATGTCCCAAAAGGCCGCCGTGAGCTTGGGGAGCAACCCGTCGGCGCTGCCGCCGATAAGGATGTGCACCAAAAACAGCAAGGCCAAAACCGGAGTGAGGATGCGCCCCACAGCCGAAAGCCTCACGCCAGAGCCCGCAAGCAGCAACACGACGAACAGCGCGCCGCTTACCACAAGGGCGCATGTATCGATTCCCTGGTTGAAATCGAGCATCGTTGGTATCGAGGCTACGGCGGCGGTGTTGCCCGTCGTCACGCCGAAGATAAACGCATACACCACGAGCGCCCCGAGCAAGAGCTTGAAGTGGCTTGAGCTGGTAGGTCGCATGATGAGGGGGGAAATCTCACGGTGGGAGCTGCGCGCTTCATGGATGAGCAGCACCGCAAGCACCACAAGCGCCAGCACGGAAACGGGCAGAAAGCCCACATGGCCCCCTACCGCCGTGCAGGCAAGACTCAAGGCCGACTTGATGAATATGGCAAGCGCCACCGTGGTGATGCGGCCCGCCACGCCCACGACCGCCAGCATCTCCACCCAGGAGAACAGCCCGATGGCCGATGCCGCACCGATTAGCACGCTCGCTATGTAGAAAACGGGGGCACCACCCACATCTTGAGCCACCAGACAGGCAAACACCGTGGCCACGGCGATAAGCGCCCCGGGCATCACCACCGCATACCGCGAGGAGAACGAGGCCTGGTTGCGCCTGAACGCCACAAGCGCAAGCACGAGCACCAGGCAACATGAATACGACATGCATACGAGCGGCGACACCACGAGCCCCGCCGATATCGGGTAGAGGAAGTTGATAACGTTCTGGCGCCACGCCAAGAAGAAGGCGAAGCCCACTGCAACGAGAACGTCTATTTTCTTCCCCGCCAGCTTTTCGACCATTCGCTTCCCCTTGCATCAGTCGAACATGCAGCAATAAAGTTGTAATTGTACCGCTGTATCGTCTTCACATCCGCGAGCAATCGCGGGCATATCGGCATTCATTCTATACCGTTGGGCGCTTCGGCTGCACCCGGAAGCCTCCACGCGGTAGGATATGCACGCCTGGGTACCGCGAGGCCGCATTACCCGTGCAACACCCAGGCACGTGCGCTTGCCCTATATCCAAGCCATCTTTGCACGCCCTTCGACTTCGAAAGGTCCCCCATGAACCGCTACATCGACACCCGTGGGAACGTAAGCGACCCCCGAACGTTTTGCGAGGCCATCGTCGAAGGCATCGCGCCAGGCGGCGGGCTGTTCGTGCCGCAGGTGATTCCCGCGATGAGCGTCGAGGAGATATGCTCGCTTGCCGAGCTTCCTTACGCCCAGCGCGCCGCACGCCTCTACCGCGCGTTCGGCATCGACGTCGCCGATGAGGCGATTGACGGCCTCATGGCGGGGGCCTATGGCGCACAGTTCGACGACGAGCGCATCGCCCCTGTGGTCGACCTTGGCGACGACATCCACGTTCTCGAGCTTTTCCATGGCCCCACCTCGGCCTTCAAAGACATGGCGCTGCAATGCCTCCCCCGCTTCTTCGAGCACGCCACGGCGCAACTGCGCGCGCAGGGCAAGCTCGACCATGACCACCTCATCTTGGTGGCGACCTCCGGCGACACGGGCAAGGCTGCCCTTGAGGGCTTTGCGGGCCGCGAGCATGTGAGCATCTGCGTCTTCTATCCCGACGGCGGCGTCTCCGACATCCAGCTGCGTCAGATGACCACCCAGCAGGGCGACAACGTCAACGTCTTTGCGGCACGCGGCGACTTCGACGACTGCCAGACTTCCGTAAAGCAGGCTTTTGGTGATAAGGCGTTCTGCGACCAGCTCATGCGCGAGCATGGCCTCGCCCTTTCCAGCGCCAACTCCATCAACTGGGGCCGTCTCATGCCCCAGATCGTGTACTACATGAGCGCCTACGCCGACATGGTGGCCTCAGGCGCGGTGGCTCCGGGCGACGCCATCGACGTCTGCGTGCCCACGGGCAACTTCGGCAACATCCTGGCGGCCTACTATGCCAAGCGCATCGGCACGCCCATCGCCCGCCTTGTGTGCGCAAGCAACGAGAACAACGTGCTCACCGACTTCATCAACACGGGCGTCTACGACATCCGCAGCCGCAGGCTCTCGCTCACCCCCTCGCCCAGCATGGACATCCTCGTCAGCTCCAACTTGGAGCGCCAGCTGTTCGAGCTCAGCGGTCGAGACACCTCACGCGTGCGAACCTGGATGGCCGACCTCTCCCGCGACCGTCGTTTCGAGGTGGACGCCGACACGCGCGCCCGCATGCAGGAGCTTTACGCCGCCGGCTGCGTCAGCAACGATGACTGCCTGGCTGAAATCGGCCGCGTCTTTGCCGAGAAGCGCTATCTGCTCGACCCGCACACCGCCGTCGCGCTCAAGGTCGCGCAAGGTGCGCGCTCCGAGCGTCCCATGCTCGTTGCCTCTACCGCCCATTGGGCAAAGTTCGGCCCCAATGTCTGGCGCGGGCTCAACGGCCTTGCGGCAGACGACCCGCTGCCAGCTGAGGTTGCCGCGCTTTCCGGCATCGACCTCAACCGCTCCATCGCCGAGGCAACCGGCACCACGGTTCCCGCCGGCCTCGAGGCTCTTGCCCATCTTCCCCGTCGTTTCAACACCGTTGTCGAAGCCTCGAAGACCGGTATCGAGTCAAGCGTGCTTGGCTGGTTTTGCGGCTAGTTTGATTTCGGTCCCTGGGTTCAGTCGCCGTCTGAAGCCGTTGTCAACCCATGCGCTTCAGACGGCGTCTATCATCGTTTCATCTTCCAAACAGCCGAGTGCGGCCCCGTCCGCCCTCGGCTTTCATTTCTGAAAGGAGCATTTCATGAGCGATGTCATCGACCGACTCGTCCGATACTGCCGCATCTCAACGCAGTCCAACCCCGCAAACGAGGCCCAGGTACCCTCCAATGCCGCTGAGTTCGACCTGGCACGCCTGCTCGAGGCAGTCCCCGCCGCCGGCTTCTCGGCTGCCTTCTTCTCGGCCGCCTTCTTCTCCGGCGCCGGCCGGGCAGGAGCGGGAGCCTGCGCGGCCCCGTTCCCCCGGCTCGGCT
>CAKUKJ010000129.1 GCA_934662525.1 uncultured Coriobacteriales bacterium
CGGTCTTCCACGGCATGGAGCAACGCGTCTTGCTGACCCCGGTTGAAACGGTGGATCTCGTCGACGAACAGGATGGTGCGCCGCCCGTTCACGAGCAGCCGGCTCTTTGCGGCGTCGATCTGTTCGCGCAGGTCCTTGACCGTGCCTGTGACGGCGGAGACCTCGACGAACTCGGCGCGCGTGGTATGGGCGATGATGCGCGCCAGGGTCGTCTTGCCTGTGCCGGCGGGGCCGTAGAGGATGACCGAGCTCAGGGTGTCGTGCTCTATGGCGCGGCGCAGCCATGTGCCCGGGCCCACCGCCTGCGCCTGGCCGCAGTACTCCTCAAGCGTCTTGGGACGCACGCGCACGGCCAAAGGCGCGTTCGCCGTGACCCGGCGCTCCTCGTTTGACGAAAACAATGTCTGCATGTGCCTTGCGTTCCTCGCTTATGTTCGACGGCCCTCTCCATACCTGCTCAAGCCGTAATTTGAAATCGTTACAAATCGCTGAAATAGCTGCGCCTCGGGGTTTTTCCCGCCTCGTCGGGAAAGCAGCGCTCGTAGAGCGCCGTGAAATAGTCGTCGGTCATGGAGGCGATGAAGTCCATGACCGTGCGCTCGGGGCTGGCCTTCCAGTCGTAGGCATGGCCGTAATAGCCCGCCTGCCGCTCGAGGGGGATTATGTGGTGGGCAAAGACGGGGGCCTTGGGGTCTCCTTCGGCAAGGTCGTCGAGCATGAGGGCGAACAAGGCCTCGAAACGCGGGGCGATGAGTTCCTCGCACTCCCCTCCCACCGAAGGAGTCTCGTAGATGAGCTCGTAGTTCTCGCGCTTGGCGGACGCCAGCTCCTCGAAGGCGCGCTCGGAAAGCTCGATGTGGTCCTTGCCGTAGGAGTTTTCAACGATGTCGACCGTGAGCGCCGCGATGACCCACGAGTTGTACGCACCGACGGCGCCCGTGCGGAAAGGCGCGTCTGAATCGAGCAGGCCGGCCAGCTCGGCATCCTGACGGTCTTTGCCCACGTAGGCGATGATGTCGGCCACGCGCACCACGCAGCCCTCAAGCGTGGAGGGGACAAGCGTATGGACGAAGTCGCGCCCAAGCCTATGGCACGAGTCAACGGCACGGTCGAGCTCGTCGAACGAGGAGAGCGCCGAGGTGCGGAAAACGCGCTGCGCATACTCGCCGTTGTGGCACAGGGCCCCGTCAAGCGTCTGGAGCGTGAGGTTGCGCCCGTAGATGCGGTCCATGACCTCGACGCTGTGGACGTTGTGGGCGAAATGCAACCCCGTGCGGGCGTGGTAAACCCTGTCGAGGCAGCGCTCCCCGGCGTGTCCGAACGGCGTGTGGCCGATGTCGTGGGCAAGCGCGACGGCCTCGACGAGGTCGAGGTTGAGCCCCAGGGGGCGGGCGATGTCGCGGGCTATGCGGCTCACCAGCTGCACATGCTGGCCGCGCCGCGTGATGTCGTCGTTCTGGCGAAAGGAAAAGACCTGCGTCTTGCCTGCATAGCGGTTGTAGGCCGGCACGTTGAGCGTCTTTTCGATGTCGCGCACGAACGCGGGGCGCATGAGGGTCTGCTCGTCACGGGCGGCAGGCACGCGACGAACGGCCGCCTCGTCGCCGCAGCGCCAGGGGCTGAGGCGTCCATGCGCATAATCGTCGGCAATCTGAGCCTCCAAGGCGGGGCTCAGCGCAAGGGGGGCTTCATACATGGGGCCGAACCTCCTCTCCGCCGTTTTGGCGCGCTCAAACGTTGCGAACAAAAGGGATTCTACAAGTCATACCGGACGTTGTAATGGTCTATTATGAAAACCCTGCAAACGCGGGCAGACGGCCCGCACGCTACAGTATCCGTCACCGGCCCGCCAAAGCGGGCTCACAGCAGCGAGGAGCTTACACATGGCAAACGAGGGCAGCTTCGAGGCAAGCCTCAAGCGCAGCAACCAGATCAAGGAAGACCTTCCCCTGCACCCCGAGAAGTACCGCATGCTCACGGGCGACCGCCCCACGGGCCGTCTGCACCTGGGCCATTACTTCGGCACGATTCGCGAGCGCGTGCGCCTGCAGGACATGGGCGTCAACACCATGGTGCTCATAGCCGACTACCAGGTGATCACCGACCGCGACACGACGGCCAACATCCAGGACAACGTGTACAACATGGTCATGGACTACCTGGCCTGCGGCATCGACCCCAAGAAGACCCCGATCTACACGCACTCGGCCGTGGCCGCCTGCAACCAGCTCATGCTGCCGTTCCTGTCGCTCGTGACCGAGGCGGAGCTGCAGCGCAACCCCACCGTCAAAGCCGAGATGGAGGCCTCGGGCCACGCGCTCACCGGCCTTCTGCTCACCTACCCCATCCACCAGGCCTGCGACATCCTGTTCTGCAAGGGCAACGTCGTGCCCGTGGGCAAAGACCAGCTCCCCCACATCGAGGCAACCCGCCTGGTGGCCCGTCGCTTCAACGAGCGCTTCGGCCAGGTCTTCCCCGAGCCCGAGGCCCTGCTCACCGACGCCATCGAGATTCCCGGCCTCGACGGCCGCAAGATGAGCAAGTCTTACGGCAACGCCATCGCCCTCTCGATGACCGAGGAGGAGACTGCCAAGCGCATCAAGAAGTCCACGACCGACGCCGACCGCAACATCACCTTCGACAAGGAGAATCGTCCCGGCGTGTCTGCCCTGCTCACAACGGCCGCGCTGTGCACGGGCCGCAAGGAGGAGGACATCGCCGCCGAGATCGGCGACGCGGGGTCGGGCGCCCTCAAGAAGTATGTGACCGAGGCGGTCAACGGCTACCTCGCGCCCATCCGCGAGCGCCGTCATGCCTATGAGCAGGACCTCGACTACATCAAAGACGTCATCCACGAGGGCAACAAGCGTGCCAACGAGATTGCCGACGCCACGCTTGACGAGGTTCGCGCCGCAATGGGCATGGTGTACTAAGTTTCTTTAGAATCCGCTGTAGCTGCGTTCTCCACAGGACTCGTCGCTGAGGACGCTCCGTGTACGAAGGTTCGAGTACTCCAGTACACATCACCTTCGCACGCCTTGCTACAGCGGATTCTATGTATACAGAGCTTCGCCAAGTACGCTAACAAGAAAGGCTCCCGGGAATCGACTTCTCGGGAGCCTTTTTGGTGCGTTTGGAAAACGGGAGCCTATTCGGCCTTTTCCTCGGGAGCAGGGGTTTCGGCCTTGGCTGCCTGCGCAGGGGCGGCAGCCTCGGCAGCGGGCTCGGCCGCATCGGCGGCCTTGGGCTCCTCGACGGCCTTGGGGGCGGCGTCGCCGCAGGAGATAACCTTGAGCGGGACGTTCTCGGTAGCGCTCACAGGCTGCAGGTGCACCTCGACCTCAAGGTCGTGCTCAGTGAGGTCGATCTCCTCGTTGAACGCCTTGCGGCTGGGCGCGGTGACCTTGAGGTTGTACTTCATCTTGCCGGCACCGATCGTGGCGGTGCCGTCGGAGCCTGTGCTTGCGAACTGGGCCTTGCCCGTGCCGTCGGCGGGCTTGAGCTCGCAGCGGGCGGAACGCTGGGGCTTGCCGGTCTTGTCGTCGATGACACTGATCTTGAAGTTGCGCTCCGGTGGGACGCGGGCCACAAAGCTGAACTTGTGGGTCGCCTGCTCGTGGGGCGTGTCCATGCCCTCGGGAATGAACTTGGCCTCCCAACGGTGCAGCTTGGCATCCATGGGCGCCGTGGCCGTGAGCTTGTCCCACCACAAAGTCTCGCGCGGCGCCTCGGGCTCGTGGAGCCTGCCCTCGGCAACGACCTTCCCGTCGGCGTCGAGCACCTGGACCTTTTGGCCGGCCAGACTGCAACCCGACGAGCAGCTCACGCCGATGCACATCTCGATGGGCTGTCCCACCCAAACGGGAGCCGTAACGCCCCACGTGGAGACGGCCACATGATGGGGCTCGACCGTGAACTCAAGGAGCATGTCGCGCTCCTCATGGGGGTTCTTGAACGCGGGGCCGCCGTCCTCGGGCATCGGCAGCTCGCGGGGCTCATAGTGGATGACGTACTGGTACTTGCCCGGCTCTGCAGGCATGGTGAGCGGGATAGCCTCGCTCACGGCAAGCTCTCCCTCCTGCGTCGCGAACACGACGTCGGCCACGTTGTCGCCCAGGATGGTGGAGAGGTTCAGCTTGTCGCCCACCAGGTCGCAACCGCTCTCACATGTGCCGAAAACGACCAGGGAGCATGAGTCTCCCACGTAGAGCTTGTCGGGCACGCCGTCGATGTCGAAAAAGACCTCGTGGCCCTCGCCGTCAAGCTTGACGGGAATCTTCTCCTCCTTCAGGTCCTTGACGTCGACCTCGGCCTGCTTGCCATCTGCCATGTCTAAATCCTCCTTGGATGCGCGTTGGCGTTTCAAAATCCAATGCCTACAAGGTTACCCCAAATCGGGCGGGATGATGCCGCTGGAAAGAATCTCGTTCAAGGCGTTTTCGTCTAGGACAGGCACGCCGAGCTCCCGGGCCTTCTCCAGCTTTGATCCCGCCGCGGCCCCTGCCACCACATAGGACGTCTTCTTGCTGACCGAGCCTGAGACCTTTGCCCCCCAGCTCTTGAGTTCCTCGCCCGCCTGTTCGCGGCTGTAGCCCTCGAGCGTGCCGGTGAGCACGAACGTGAGCCCGGCAAGCGTCTGGGGTTTCACCTTGCGGCTCGCGCCCTCCATCTGCACGCCGGCCTGGCGCAGGCGCTCGATGACGGCAAGGTTGTCGGGCACGCGCAAGAAGTCGTGCACGCTCTGGGCGATCTCGGGGCCAACGCCGTCGACGGCGGCGATGTCCTCGGTGCCGGCGGCTGCAAGGGCTTGCATCGACCCGAAGGCGTCGGCAAGCGCCTCGGCCACCGTCTTGCCCACATGGCGCATGCCCAGCCCGAACAGCACGCGGGAAAACGGCTTCTCACGGGATGCCTGGATGTTGGCGACGGCTTTCTGGGCCGTCGTCGCGCCCACCAGCACAGGGTCTCCCTTTTCGTGGCCTTTGCCCTTGGTCGCATAGAGGCGCCCCGTGGGAAGCGCGGCCACCTGCTCGACCGTGAGGCTGTAGAAATCGGCCACATCGCGCACAAGGCCGGCCTCGATGAGAGCCGTAACCAGCTTCTCGCCCACAACCTCGATATCCATGACCGGGCGGCTCACCCAGTGCAGCAGACGCTCAGAGGCCTGCGCCGGGCAGTCGATGGAGACGCAGCGATACGCGACCTCGCCCTCCTCGTGCACGACGGGGCTGCCGCAGCTGGGGCAGGACAGCGGCATCTCGAACGGGGCGGCATCAGCCGGACGCAGGGCAAGCACCGGCCCCACGACCTCGGGAATGACATCGCCGGCCTTGTGGACGACGACGGTGTCGCCCACGCGCACGTCCTTGCGGCGGATTTCGTCGATGTTGTGCAGCGTGGCGCGCGCGATGGTGGAGCCAGCCACGACGACGGGGTCGAACTCGGCCACGGGGGTCAGCACGCCCGTGCGGCCCACCTGCACCGCGATGTTGCGCAACACCGTCTGCCGCTCCTCGGGCGGGAACTTGAAGGCCGTGAAGAAGCGGGGGGCCCTGGCCGTGAAGCCCAGGGCATGCTGGTATGCGAAGGAGTCGACTTTGACCACGATGCCGTCGATGTCATAGGGCAGCTCGTCTCGCTTTGCAAGCGCCTCGGCGCAAAACGCATGCACCTCTGAGGCGCCTCGGCAACGCTTGAGGTTGGGATTGACCGAGAAACCGGCCGAACGCTCCCAGGCGAGGAAGTCCCATTGACAGTCGACGTCGACCGAGTCCATGTCGGCGAGGGCATACATGAAGGTCGCCAAGTCTCGCACGGCCGTGATCTTGGGGTCCTTCTGGCGAAGCGAGCCGGCGGCGGCATTGCGGGGGTTGGCGAAGGGGGCCCGGCCCGCCTCGTCATTCTGCTCGTTGAGGCGCACGAACGAGCTTTTGGGCATGAAGACCTCGCCACGCACCTCGATCGAGCCGTCTTGGGCCCTCACGTACGACAACGCCTCGTCGGACAAGCGGGCGGGCACGTCCTTGATGGTGCGAACGTTGAGCGTGACGTCCTCTCCTATCACGCCGTCTCCGCGCGTCGCCGCGCGCACGAGCATGCCGTTCTTGTACGTGAGCGCAATGCCAAGGCCGTCAATCTTGAGCTCGCAAACGTAGACGGGCGCCGCGTCGAGCTCGCGCTCGGTGCGCTCGAGCCATTCGTCGAGCTCTTCGAGGTCCATGACGTCGTCGATGGAATACATGCGCGCGGCATGGGCGACCGAGTCGAACTGGCGGGCGACATATCCGCCCACATGCTGCGTGTAGCTTTGCGGGGTAACGACCTGCGGGTATGCCTTCTCCAAGTCGCGCAGCTCATGGACGAGCTTGTCAAAGGCGGCGTCGGTGATTTCGGGGTCGTCGAGCGCATAGTAACGGTAGGCGTGGTAGTCGAGCTGGCGATTGAGCTCGGCGGCACGCGCAAAGGGGTCGAACCCCTCACCGACAGGATGCTTGGGCTCGTTCAGGCCCGCAGCCTCGGGTGTGACCTCGCCCAAGTCATCGAAGAGCGCGGGCGTTTGATGTTCCTCATGCAAAGCGGACATACAAAACTCCTTGACACGGTTCCGGTCTTTGTGCGGCGTGCATAGCCATGCGGCGGCCGCCATGACAGTGCAAGGATGCCCGGCTCTGCCCCGGGCATCCCACAAACAGACGCCTTAGATGTCTTGCGAGCCCCCGTCTTCGGCGACGTCCTCGGCCAAAGCACGGGCTCCCTTTGTGGAGAAGTACTCCTTCTTCGCCATGGCGCGCACGATGGAGTTGCG
>CAKUKJ010000130.1 GCA_934662525.1 uncultured Coriobacteriales bacterium
CGCCCTGCTGTGCCACGTCGTGGAGGAGCCCAACGACGAGGGCGGCACCTTCGAGGCTGCGAGCGGCTATGCCCGCACGTGGGGAGATTTGGCGGCGGCGTTTTCCGCCCTGGCGAAAGGCGGGAAAGACGGGGTGGGGGACGCGGCCCGCGTTGCCTGCGCCGACGCGTTCGAGGCGGTGCCTGCCCCCTTGACGTTGGCCTACCCGGTGCGCCTGCGGAAGACCTATGGGTGGATTCCGTTCGACGACGTGTTTGCCCGGTTGCCCGAGCTTTACGCGAGCTTCAAGGCCCAACAGGCCGACGAGGATGGGCCGTCGCCTATCGAGCGCGTTCGCTCGATGGCCGCCCGCTTCGGTTGGGTGAAATACGTCGAGCTTGTCGCGCTGTTTGTGGCTGTGCAGGCGTTCAACGACGCGCTGGGTGCGAACATCTACTACCGGTTCATCGACGCGCGCCTGCTCTACGTGGTGCTCATGGGGTCGATGCATGGCATGCGTCTGGGTGTCCTTGCGGCGCTTCTGGCATGCGCCTCCATGCTTTTGTCCTACGCCGACCAAGGCACCGCGCTCATGTCCATCGTCATGCGCGTGGAGAACTGGCTGCCGTTCGCCCTCTACTTCCTCGCCGGCGCCATCTGCGGCTATGTGACCGACAGGAAGAACGCGGACACCGCCTTTGCGCGCAGCGAGTATGGCCTGCTCGTGGACAAGTACCGCTTCCTCAACGAGGCCTACACCAGCGCCATTGAAAACAAGCGGCTTTACAAGCGACAGATCATCGGTTTCGAGGACAGCTTCGGACGCATCTTCTCGGTGGTGCAGAAGCTCGACGACGTGATGCCCCAAAAGCTCTACCTCAAGGCGCTCGAGGTGTTGGAAGACGTGCTGCGCAACCGTTCGGTGGCCCTGTACGCGCTCGACGAGTACCTGCGCTTCGGCAGGCTCATGGCCTGCTCGCGCCCCGTGCGCACCGTGCTGGCAAAATCGCAGGACCTCTCCGGCTGGCGCGCGTGCATGGGCGAGGTGGCGGCCGGGCGCGTCTGGCGCAACACCGCGCTTGTCCCCGGCCTCCCGAGCTATGCGTGCGGCTCGTTTCACGATGGACGCCTGCAGATGATGGTGTGCGTGTGGCGAGCCGAGCCCGACCAGCTCGACATGCGTTTCGCCAACCTGGTCAAGGTCATGTGCGGCCTGCTCGAGGTGTCGTTCAGCCGTGCGCAGGACTATGCCGAGCTTGCACGCGCCTGGCTGTGCTTCCCGGGCACCGAGGTCATGCGGGCCGAGCCGTTTGCGCAGGCGGTGCAGGCGCAGCGCGAGATGCGAGACAAGGGCGTGGCCGACTACGTGCTGCTGAGCTTCCCGGGCCTCACGCCCGGCGAGGCGCAGGCCCGCCTCATCCCCCATCTGCGGGCGACCGACGATTTGGGCGTGGGACAAGACGGTTCCGTGCAGGCCCTCTTGCGTCAGGCGGGGCCTGAGACGGCCGGCGCCGTGTGCGCCAGGCTCGAGGCGGCCGGTCTTACGCCCGAGCTTGCCGAGGGGTGAGCGCCATGCCCGACGCCGTGTTGTTTGCCGCAGCGCTCGCCCATGCCGTTCTCTGCCTGGTGCTGCTCGTGCTTGCGAAGAAGGGGGTCTTGTTCGCCCCGCCCTCGAGCGTGGCGATGGCGTTCTTTGTGCCTCTGTTCGGCCCGGTGGGGGTGGCGTTGCTTGAGATGCGCCTGCGCGACGAGGACGCCGTGGGCGAGGAGTTCGACATCGAGGAGCTGCGCGTGAACGACGCCGTGCACCGCTCCATCCTCATGGAGCAGTCAACGGTGGGAGGCGTGGTGCCCTTGCGCGACGCCCTGCTCATCAACGACCCCGCCACGCGCCGCGAGATCATCATGGACGTGCTGTACGACGATGCGTCTTCCCAGGCCCGCGCGCTTCGCGCCGCCCGCGGAAACGACGACGTCGAGGTGGTGCACTACGCCACGACGGCCCTGGTCGAGCTGCAGAAGACCTATGACGACCGCATGGCGCGGGCCCGTCGCGCCTGCGAGCGCTCCCCGCACGACGCCCGTGCGACGGCGCAGCTTGCGGGCGTGCTGGGCGACTATATCGAAAGCGGCCTGCTTGAGGGCAGCATGCTTGAGTCGGTGCGCACCGAGTACGCCCGCGTGCTCGATGACCTGTTCTCCCGCCTGCCGCAGGGAGGCGACTCCGCGCTCGACGCGGCCGTGCGCGCGTTTGCCAACGCCTGCGTCCAAGGCGACGCCCGGGCCATGGACGCGTGGGCGTCCCGTGTCGAGGCGACCTGGCCCCGGCGCGAGGAGGGGTACCTCATGCGCCTTCGCTGCGCGGTGCGTGACGCGGACAGGCCGGGGGTGGACAGGGCCCTGCGCCAGCTCGCAGACGGCGGGGTGCGCCTTTCGCTGCGGGGCCGTCATGAGGTTGCCTATTGGCAGACAGGAGGGGGGCAGGCATGAACGTCGACAAGCCGGGCGCGCGCCGGCACCATGGCGCCTCGCCCGATGCCGCGCACCCTGAGACGTCGCCGGCCGCCACGCCCCTCACGCGTCGCGGGTTGCTCCGCTACGGCCAACTGCTCGTCGTCTTCGGGGCCTTCCTCGCCATGGGGGCCGCCCTTGTGGCGCAGCAGGCGCGCGAGGTGGGCGCCAGGCCCGCCGGCTCGCTGCGCCTGCTTGATGCCGGCACGCTGGCGGGCGAGAGGCGCCGCGCCGCGTCGGGCTGCCTTGCGGTCTACAGCGCGGCCCAGCAGGCCTCGGCCGAGGCCCTCAAGGATATCGAGGCGATATTCACCCAGCTCGGCGTGCAGGCGGACATCGTCGATGTGTCCGAGGAGGCGTTGCCTCCCCTCGACGGTTACGAAAAGGTCGTGCTTGCCCTGCCCGACCTCACCGAGATGGGACAGTCCCTCAGCTCGCTCATGGAGTGGGTGCGCGCGGGCGGTCAGCTCATGATGTACCTGCCGCCCGAGTCAAACGGGTTCTTTCAGGCCGTCTCCCAGCAGCTCGGCGTGCGCGAGGCCTCCCCGAACTGGTACTACGTTTGCGGTATGCGCTTCGTCTCCGACCTCATGCTGGGCGGCCGCGCCCGCGACTTCGCCATCAGCGACCCCTACGAGTCGTCGCTCGCCGTCGCGCTCGACGACGCGTGCACCGTCTATGCCGTGAGCGCCGACGACCGCGAGGTGCCGCTCATCTGGGAATATCCCAACGGTGCGGGCCGCGTCGTGTTCTGCAACCTGAGCATCACCGAGAAGGCCGTGCGCGGCATCTATGCGCAGGCGTTCAGCCTTTTGGGCGATGCGTTTGCGTGGCCGGTGATAGACGGCAGCGCCTTTTATCTCGACGACTTCCCCTCGCCCGTGCCCTCGGGGTCGGGCGAGTACATCGAGCGCGACTACGGCACGTCTGTGAGCAACTTCTACACCGACGTGTGGTGGCCCGACCTGGTGCGTTTCGCGCGGGAGCACGGCATCGCATTCACGGGCCTCATCATCGAGGACTACAACGACGACGTGGAGCCCCCGTTTGCGGTGAGTCAGGACGTGTCGCGCTTCCAGTACTTCGCGGGGGAGCTCCTGCGCCTGGGAGGCGAGCTGGGCATCCACGGCTACAACCACATACCCCTGGTGACCGAGGGCAGCCTCGAGGCCAACGAGGGCTACGTGACGGGCACGTATGAAGACGCCTACCAGGGGTATCGGTACTGGCCGAGCGACGAGGACATGGATGCGGCGCTCTCGGAGCTGCACGGCTTCGTGACGTCCACCTTCCCGGGCAACGAGGTCGACGTGTACGTGCCGCCCTCGAACATCCTTTCGACCCCGGGCCGCGAGGCCCTCAAGCGCTCGGAGTTCGGCGTCCGCATCATCGCGAGCATCTATTTCGAGAGCCTGCAGCATGTCGAGTACGTGCAGGACTTCGGCGTGTCGCAAGACGGCATCGTGGAGACGCCGCGCATCGTCTCGGGCGGGCAGATCGACGACTACATGTACATCTGCGCGCTCTCCGAGCTCAACCTGCATTTCGTGAGCTCCCACTTCATGCACCCCGACGACATGCTCGACCCCGACCGAGGCGCGGAAGAGGGCTGGCAAAGCGCATATACCAATATATGCGCATATGCAGATTGGCTTTACGGCAGCGCCCCGCAGCTGCGCAACCTCACGGGCACGGAGATGGGCGCGGCCGTGCAGCGTTGGCACGACCTGTCCGTCGCCTGTACCGACGAGGGGGATGCCCTTGTGCTTGCGCTTGAGGGCCTGCACGACGAGGCGTATCTCTTCGTGCGCTCGCGCGAGTCGCTCACATGCGGCATTGTCGAGGGCGCAAGCGTCGAGCGCCTCGACGGCAGCCTCTATCTCGTGTGCGCCGGCGCGGCGCAGGTTCGCATTCCCAAGGAGGAAGCATGAGGATCTGCCTTATCCTGGAGGGATGCTACCCCTATGTGACAGGCGGCGTGTCCTCGTGGACGCACGGCCTCATCAAGGCCTTCCCCGAGCACGATTTCGTGCTGTGGACGATCGGGGCCGACTCGGCCGACCGCGGCAAGTTCGTCTACGAGCTACCCCAAAACGTGACCGAGGTTCACGAGGTCTTTCTCAACGACGCCCTCAAAGGCTCGCCCGGCCGCAAACGGCTGCGCTTCACGGCCGAGCAGCGCGCCACGATGGGTGAGTTCGTGCATTGCGCCGACCCCGACTGGAACGTGCTGTTCGACACCATGCGCGCCCCCGGCATGACCCCCATGGGGTTCCTCATGAGCGAGACGTTCCTCGACCTCATGAGCGACATCTGCCGTTCCGACTATCCCTATGCGGCATTTTCGGACATGTTCCACACCATGCGCTCGATGTTTCTCCCGGTGCTTTACCTCATCGGGCAGGAGGTGCCCCGGGCCGACCTGTATCACACGATAGCCACCGGGTATGCGGGCATCCTTGCCTGCCTGGGGACATATGTCGGCCATGCGCCCTTCATACTCAGCGAGCACGGCATCTACTCGCGCGAGCGCGAGGAGGAGATCATCCGCGCAAACTGGGTGGCGCCTGCGTTCAAGCGCCTGTGGGTGAGGTTCTTCTACATGCTCTCGCGTGCGGCATACGACCGCGCGACAGTGGTCACCAGCCTCTTCGGCAACGCGCGCAAGGCTCAGATCGAGCTGGGCTGCGCGCCTGAGAAATGCCGCATCACGCCCAACGGCGTGGACTTCGAGCGCTTCGGTGCCGTGCCGCCCAAGGCGCCCAACGGCTGGGTGGACATCGGCGCGGTGGTGCGCATCGCCCCCATCAAAGACGTCAAGACGCTGCTGTACGCATTTGCCGAGCTCAAGCACCGCGTGGACAACGCCCGCCTGCATGTCATCGGCCCGGAGGACGACAAGGAGTACGCGGCCGAGTGCTACGAGCTCGCCCGGCAGCTCGGCGTGCGCGACGTGGTGTTCACCGGCCGGGTCAACGTGGTGGAGTACCTGGCCAAGGTTGATTTCACCACGCTCACCTCCATCTCCGAGGGCATGCCGCTCTCCGTGCTGGAGTCGTTCGCGGCGGGTCGCCCCTGCGTCACGACCGACGTGGGCTGCTGCCGCGAGCTGATCGAGGGCGGGCAGGGCGACGACCTGGGCCGGGCGGGGCTGTGCGTGGAGCCCATGAACCGCATGGCCCTGGCGGACGCCTTCGAGCGCATGTGCGTCTATCCCGACGAGCGCCTTGCCATGGGCGAGGTGGGGCGGGAGCGCGTGCGGCGCTTCTACTGCCAGGAGCAGATGGTGCAGACCTACCGCGACCTCTATCGGGAGGTGGCCGCCCCATGGCAGGCATAGGGTTCAGCCTCAAGCGCCTCTTTGCCCGAAAGGGCCTCTTGGGCCTGTGCCAGGCGTATGGGTACGCAGGTCTCGTCTGCGCGGGCCCCATGATATTGGGCGTCATCCTGCTCACGGGGGTGTCGTTCATATCGGGCCTGGCGGGCATGGCGCGCCACGACTCCGAGCTGCTCAACGCCATGCTCACCTATTGCCTGCTCGTGGCCCTCACGATGACGAGCGTCTTCAACATGGTGAACACCAGGTATGTGTCAGACATGCTCTATCAGGAGAAGCCCGAGCGCGTCATGCCGAGCTTCCACGGCTGTCTGGCGGTGATGCTGCCTGTGGGGTGCGCGCTATGGGCGGTCTTCCTGCACTTCTCGGGCGTCGACGTCCTCTACCGGGCGCTGTGCTTCTGGTTTGCGGCCATCCTCATGGTGGTGTGGATGCAGATGAACTACCTCAACGCGCTCAAGGACTACAAGGCCCTCGTGTCCGACTTCGCGGTGTGCCTGGCGTCGGGGTTCGCCCTCGCGGCGGTGTTGCTTGCCGTGCGTGCCGTGAGCGTGGCGTCGCTGTTCTGCTGCGTCATCCTCGCGTATGGTCTGCTCATGGCGATGTACTATCGCAGGCTTTTGCAGTTCTTCCCGCGCTGCAAGGGCGCCTCGCTGCTGTTCCTGGCGTATTTCGAGAGGTTCTGGCGGCTGTGCCTGACGGGCGTGCTGGTGAACCTGGGGCTGTTCGCGCATCTCGTCATCATGTTCTACGGGCCGGCCGGGCAGGTGGTGGAAGGTCTTTTCCGCGGCGCGCCCGTCCACGACGTCGCGGCCCTGTGCGCGTTCTTCTCCATCCTCATCACCACGGTGAACTTCGTGACGTCGGTGGAGACCAACTTCTACCCGCGCTACCACACCTATTACAGCCTGTTCAACGACCAGGGCTCCATCCGAGACATCGACCAGGCGGGCGAGGAGATGC
>CAKUKJ010000131.1 GCA_934662525.1 uncultured Coriobacteriales bacterium
TTTCAATCTCGGTCGCAATGTCATGGGCAAGCACGACAGCAGCCGAATCGGAGATTTCTTCAGGCTTGACCATGACACGAATCTCACGACCTGCCTGCATGGCATAGGTGCGCTCGACGCCGGGATGCGAGTTTGAAATCTCCTCAAGCTTCTCAAGGCGCTTGATATAGGTCTCGGCAGACTCTCGGCGAGCACCGGGGCGCGCTGCCGAGCAGGCATCGGCAGCCTGCACAAGGACGTCAAGGACGCTTGTGGGATCGATATCGTTGTGGTGGGCCTCAATGGCATGGACGATGGCGGCAGACTCGCCGTACTTGCGGGCAAGCTCGGCGCCGATGACGGCATGCGGCCCCTCGACGCGATGGTCGATGGCCTTGCCGATGTCATGGAGAAGGCCTGCGCGCTTGAAGGGAGAGGAATCAAGGCCCAGCTCGTCGGCCATGATCTCGCACATGCGGGCGACCTCGATGGAATGGTTGAGCACGTTCTGGCCGTAGGAGGTACGGTAGCGCAGGGCTCCCAGAGTGCGGACGAGCTCGGGATGGATGTCGTTCACCTCAAGGTCAAAGCATGCCTGCTCGCCGGCCTCAAGCACCTTGGCGTTCACCGAGTCGGTGGCCTTGTTGAAAAGCTCCTCAATCCGCGCCGGATGGATGCGGCCGTCGGCGATGAGGTTCTCAAGCGTGACGCGCGCGATCTCGCGGCGCACAGGGTCGAAGCTGGAAAGCTGCACCGTCTCAGGCGTGTCGTCGATGATGAGGTTGACGCCCGTCATCTGCTCGAACGTACGGATGTTGCGACCCTCGCGGCCGATGATGCGCCCTTTGAGGTCGTCGGAAGGGATGTGGACGGTCGTCAGCGTGACCTCGCCCACATGGTCGGAGGCGCAGCGTTGGATTGCGGTGGCCAAGATGCGGCGCGCCGTGCTCTCGCACTCTATGCGCGTGCGCTGCTCGGACTCGCGAATGATGGTCGCGCTTTGACGCGTCACATCGTCGCGGACGCGGTCGAGAAGCTCTTTGTGGGCCTCGTCAACAGTGAGACCGCTGATGCGCTCGAGCTCGGAGGTATGCTTGCGCTCGAGCTCCTCGACGTCGCGGGCACGCTTTTCAAGCTGCCCGGCTTCGCTTGAAAGCTGATGCTCCTTCTTGTCGAGCGAGTCGGAGCGACGGTCGAGGGACTCCTCGCGCTGCAGCAGGCGGTTCTCGCGATCGCGAATCTCGCCCGCACGCTGCGCCGCCTCGGCCTCGGAGGCCTTCTTCTTCTCGAGAATCTCCGCGTCGGCAGACTGCCTGATACGGAAGACCTCCTCCTTTGCGGAAATCTCAGCTTCCTTTTTGATGGTCTCGGCCTGCTTCTTGGCACCGTCCACAACCTGGACTGCCTCGGTCTTTGCCTGGGTGAGCTTGCCGCTTGCGCTTTTTGCGGCAAAGAGCAGGGCGAGAGCCGCACCGATGACCACTGCAGCGATTGCAATGACAATGTACATAGGGTCCATGTGCTACCTCCCGACTTCGTTTGACTGTCAAGACAACAAACGGACGAAAGACGAGCACATGCCTACATTGAGCCGACACGCCGCACGTTATACGTCCGGCACCGTGAGCACCCTGAGTGTTAGTAAGTTTTGACCAACCTTTATCCAAAACTCGCCTAAAACGAGATGAGTCACAAATGCCGGATAATTGTACGTTCCCGGTGCGTTTTCGGTCAACCGGGCCTCTTGAATCTACGCAGGTACTCTAAAGCGAGAGGCCCTATGCGCCGTGCACGACCATCATTCGACCGCACACCGGGCACGTGGCAAGGCTGTCGCCCTTGATGAGCTGCTCGTACTGCGACTGCTGAAGCTCGACGTTGCAACCAGTGCACGTGTTGCCCTCAAGCCTGCAGATGCCGATTTGGTTGTGCTGGGCGCAGCTTTTACGATACAAGGCAAGCATATCGGCAGGAACAGCCTGCTCAAGCACCTCGCGGCGGGCCAC
Organism: uncultured Coriobacteriales bacterium; assembly: GCA_934662525.1. Classification (GTDB taxonomy): domain Bacteria; phylum Actinomycetota; class Coriobacteriia; order Coriobacteriales; family UMGS124; genus UMGS124. The sequence continues at coordinate 1,986 of CAKUKJ010000131.1, forward strand.
AAGTCGCTTGAGGTCCTCGCGGAGATTGGAGGCGTTCTTCTTGAACTCCTCAACCAGCCCCGCCTCCTTGGCCTCAAGCTGGCCCTTGATGGCCCTGGCCTGGCGGAAGAGGCCTTCCAGGCGCTCCAGCTCGGCCTTGGCGCTCTTCTGGTTGAAGTCGACCTTCTCAAGGCGCTTGGCAAGACGGTCGAGCTCGGCCTTGTAGCTCTGCGTGAGACGGAAGTCCTCGCTTGCCTCGCTTTCGCGCTTGACCTCCTCAACGCGGGCGCTCAGCGTGCGACGGCGGCCGTCGTTGTCCTCAACCTCGGTCTGGGCGTCCTTGAGCAAGCCCACGATCTTCGTCGTCTTCTTGGAAAGCTCCTTGAGGCGGCCGCGCACCTCCTTGATCTGCTCTGCCTGGGGAATCTCGTCGATAGCCTTGCGGTCGCGCAAAATCTGCAAGTCTACCTGCTGGAGCTCGAGAAGATCGGTCGTGACCGGCATGCTGGATTCCTCTTTCTTTGCAGTTTCGAATACAAGGAAGGTCTACAGGGCTGTTTCAGACAGGAGACAAATGATACACGGCCAAGCTTATCAAATGCTCGTCCACTGCGAATCCTCGCAAAGCATCACACGCGCTTCTTCACGGACGCCGATTGTGCCAAGTTTTGAATCGAGGACGCGCACAAGGGGGAACTCGGAGACGTCATGGCCGAGCACGACTACGGAGCATCCGTGGCTGAGGAGCTCGAGGGCGCGATGGTAGCCGCACTCGCCGCACACGACGACGTCGCAGGCGGCGTCGAGGGCATATCTGCCGCAATCGCCGAGGCTCCCCGTGAAAAAGCCCGCATGCAGACATGGTGAGTCGAGGGGGCCGAAAACTTGGGCGACGCCGCCAAACTCGCTCTTGCATGCCTGGGCGAGGGAGCGCAAGGTGGTGCCGGCAGGGAGGGCGACCCCGGCGCCGAGGCGGCCGAGGGACTCAGGGCGGTCGTTCTCCAAACCGGGCCCGTCCACGGCAAGGCCGAGACGAGACGGCATGGCGGAGCGGGCCTCCCCGTCTCGGTCGAGGTTCGTGTGAAACGAGAGAACCGACACACCCAGTCGCATGGCCTCCCAAATGCACGAGCTCGCAAAGCCCGCCCCCACCGATGCGGGGGTGATGGCGTCGGGCATGGAGAGGCACACGGGATGGTGGGTCAACAGGACGTTGGCCCCCACCTCGAAGGCGGCTCGCACGTTGCGAGCCGAGGCGTCGAGGGCGAGCGCCACCTTCGTGACGTCAGCACCGGGGTCGCCCACCGACAGGCCCACTTTGTCCCACGGCTCCGCCCAAGAGCGTGGCATGAGCGCGAACAGCGATTTCTCAAGCTCGCCGACTTTCATGGCAGGCTCCTTCCTGTTGGACGAGATGTCAAGGCGCGCTTTAAACGATGGATATGCGGCGCCAGCCCCCGTCGGAGGTGGGAACGTCGACACTTCGATAGCCGGCAGAGGCCGCGAGGGCATAGGCGGAGGGGATGTTCTCGCAAATGCGCGAGGCGGCATGGGCATCGGACCCTACCGTGAGCGGAACGCCGGCCTCATGGAAGAGCCCCAGGAGTTCGGGATGAGGGTAAAACCTGCCCACAGGCTTGATTGAGCCCGCCGTGTTGACCTCGACGTGCACGCCCGCCCGAGCGGCGTCTTGCGCCGCCTGGGCATAGAGGTCGCGCATTGCCCCCTCGCTGGGATAGCGCCCCAAAAGGCTCACGAGGTCGGGGTGCGCCATGGAGTCGAACAGGCCGCTGTCGCACGCCTGCCCCCAGACAGCAAAGTATTTCTCCCATACCTCGTCCACGCCGCGCTCGTCCCAATAAGAGAGGTCGTCGAGGTCGTCTATCCAACGATATTCCAGCATATGCACCGAACCCAGGCGAAAGGTCGCCCCTTCGCTCCAGCGGCGCACGTTGTCGGCGCATTCCGGGTAATAGTCGCACTCAAAACCGAAGACCACGTCGATCTCGGGATGACGCTCGCGGGCGGACATGATGTCGGCGGCGTAACGGGACAGGTCCGCCTCGGGCACACTCACCTCGCACGACGGATCGATGGCCTGCGGCAGGGTAAGGTGGTCGGTCAGACAGACGGTCGTGGCCCCCAGCTCGCTCGCACGCGCGACGTTTTCCTCCACAGACGACTTGCCGTCAGAAAGGCGCGTGTGAGTATGGCAGTCGACGATCTCCATGGCATCCTCCTTCAGTCCGAGCGGTGAGACGCGCCTATCGTCTGCGCTTTGAGGAATCGCTGCGACATATCTGGGCAAGCGCCCATGCGAGCCCCTGGCAGTCCTCAAGCGCGGCGCGCTCGTCAAACGAGATGCGCAAGGCGCAGAAGGCGAGGTCGCGGGGAATGCCCATGGCGTTGAGCACATGGCTTGGCTCAAGCGAGGCGCTGGAACACGCCGAGCCGCCCGATACCTCATAGCCCAAGTCGTCGAGGCCCAAGACGAGCCCCTCGGTCTGATGGCCGGGCATGAGCAGATGCACGATGTTGGGCAGGGTCTCGGGAGGCTCGGACCCCTCGCGTCGCAACGTCTCGATGAAGTCGCAGCCCTGCGCCGAAAGCTCCTCGACAATGGAACGTCCCAGGCCGCGCAGGTAGGCATCGTTCGACGCAAGGCCAGCAACCGAATGCTTGGCAACGGCAGCGAACGCCATGGCGTTGCGCACGTCCTGGGTGCCGCTGCGAAGCCCCGCCTCTTGGCCGCCCCCTACCTGTTGGGGGACGATGGGGGTGCGGGAGCGCACGTAAAGGGCACCGCACGACACGGGCCCGCCGAGCTTGTGCGCGGCGACGGAAGCCGTGTCGACACCCAGCTGGGACACGCTGAACGGGATATGTCCAAACGTTTGGATGGCGTCGCAGTGCACGAGGGCCCCGTGGGAATGCGCCAAGGCAACGACCTGGGCAAGAGGCTGCACGCAGCCCACCTCGTTGTTCGCACCCATCACACACACGAGGGCCACATCGCTGCTCATCATATGGGCAAAAGCATCAAGGTCAACTACACCATTAGGCAATACCGGTATGCACTCAACAGAAAATCCCTCATGTTCAAGTGCAGATGCAGGATCAAGAACTGAATCATGCTCAACGGCGCTTACCAGAACCCTGTGTCGCCTTTCCGTAGGATACCGCAGCGCGGCGAGCGCCATGCCACGAATGGCAAGCGTATTGGCCTCGGTACCACCGCTTGTAAAGACGATCTCGTTGGGCCGTTTGGCACCAAGCGCACGGGCGATGTCGGCGCGGGCGCGCTCAAGAGCCGCGAATGCAGCGCGGCCGCTCGTATGCAGTGAATTGGGATTTGCCCCGGCCCACGGCTGCGCATCATAGCGGGACATCTCCTGCAGGCACACGCGAGACAGCGGGCTTGAGGCTGCATGATCGAAATAATGACGCGTTCTTGTCTCGGACATCGTCGTCTATCCTACAGGGCCAGGCTCGTTTGTCCGGCGCGGCGAATATGCTCCATCGCCGCATGGGGGTCGTCTGCCCCGAAGATGGCCGAACCAGCCACAAGCATGTTTGCACCGGCCTCGCACACGAGGGGGGCCGTCTTGACGCCGATTCCGCCATCAACTTCGACAACCGGTGCACAACCCAGGTTCTTGCACATGTCGCGCAGCTCAACGATGCGGCGGGCCGTCGAGGCGATATAGGACTGGCCGCCGAATCCGGGGTTGACGCTCATGACAAGCACGACGTCGATTTCCTCGACGATGTCACGCAACAGGCAAACGGGCGTAGCGGGGTTTATGGCGACACCCGCCAACGCGCCGCGCTCGCGCACATGGCGCGCAAAGCGATTGGCATGCGTGAGGGCCTCAAGCTGGGCGGTCACAAGGGCCGCGCCGGCGTCGAGATACCAGTCGACCGTCGATTCGGGATTGTCGACCATGAGATGCACGTCGAGCGGATTGTCGAAGCAGCGCTTGAGCCCCTTGACGAACATGGGGCCGATGGTGAGATTTGGCACGAAATGCCCGTCCATCACGTCGACATGGATGAAGTCGGCATCGTTCGACACCTTGGCGACGCTCTCCCGCAACGCCATGAAGTCGGCCGAGAGAATGGACGGGGACATCATCACGTTGGTTTTGGACAGAGTTGCTGGCATTTTGGGGCTCCCCTCTCGTTCAGGCCCAATGGAACAGGCTCTCGTTCAGGCCCAATGGAACAGGATGAAACGCTTAGTTGAGACCGTAAAACTCCATGCGCGGCGTGCGCGCGAACAATGTCTCGGAAATCTGCCGCAATGTGGCCCCTTCATAGAGAAGGCTGTACACAGCGTCGGTCAGAGGCACATCGACACCCAAATCTTGGGCCATATGGCGAATCGAACGACATGCCCGTGCGCCCTCCACCACCATGTGCGTGCGCGCCTCATAAGATTCGAGCGACTCGCCTTTGGCGAGCGCAGCGCCGAAGGTCTGGTTGCGCGAATGGGCGCTCGTGCATGTGGCCACAAGGTCGCCCATGCCGGCCAAGCCCATGCAGGTGAGAGCCTCACCGCCACGTGCGGCGACGATGCGGCTCATTTCAGCCAAACCGCGCGTCATAATGACCGACAACGTGTTGTCGCCATATGACAAGCCTTTCACCACGCCGCATGCGATTGCCACGACGTTCTTGGCCGCCGCGCACACCTCGACCCCCACCTCGTCGGTCGAGACATAGGTACGGAACAGGTCGGCGTTGAACAGGTCCTTGAAATACTCGGCGCACGCAAAGTCCGTGGAGGCGGCCACGGCACCGGCGGGCATCCCCAAGCAC
>CAKUKJ010000132.1 GCA_934662525.1 uncultured Coriobacteriales bacterium
TGGTTGTCGGCAGCCGTGGAGTAAATCTCGGTCTTGCGGGTCGGGATGGTGGTGTTGCGGTCGATCATCTTGGTCATGATGCCGCCCATGGTCTCGACGCCCAGCGACAGGGGCGTGACGTCGAGCAGCAGGATTCCGCCGTGGTCGGCGTCAAGGTCGTTGTTCAGGATGCCGCCCTGAATGGCAGCGCCCACGGCGACGACCTCGTCGGGGTTGACGGACATGTTGGGCTGCTTGCCCGTCATCTTCTTGACGAGCTCCTGCACGGCGGGCATACGCGTGGAGCCGCCGACGAGGATGACCTGGTCGATGTCGGAAATCTGCAGGCTTGCGTCGCGCAGCACCTGCTGGACAGGGGCCTTGCAGCGCTCAAGCAGGTCGTGCGTGGCACGCTCGAACTCAGCGCGGGTCAGCGTGTAGTTGAGGTGCTTCGGCACGCCGTTGACGGCCGTGATGAAGGGCAGGTTGATGGTGGTCTGCTGGGCGCTGGAGAGTTCCTTCTTGGCGTTCTCGGCGGCCTCCTTCAGACGCTGCAGGCTCATCGGGTCCTGACGCAGGTCGATGCCGTTCTCAGCCTTGAACTTGTCGGCCATCCAGTCGATGACGCGCTGGTCCCAGTCGTCGCCGCCCAGGTGGTTGTCGCCGTTGGTGGCAAGGACCTGGAAGACGCCGTCGGCAATCTCAAGCAGCGACACATCGAACGTGCCGCCGCCCAGGTCGAACACGAGGACCTTCTCGTCGGCTTCCTGCTTGTCGAAGCCATAGGCCAGGGCAGCTGCGGTAGGCTCGTTGACGATACGAAGCACGTCGAGGCCGGCGATCTTGCCTGCGTCCTTCGTGGCCTGGCGCTGGGCGTCGTTGAAGTAAGCGGGGACGGTGATGACGGCCTGGGTGACGGGCTCGCCGAGGTACTTCTCGGCGTCGGCCTTCAGCTTGCCCAGGGTCATGGCGCTAATCTGCTCAGGCGTGTACTCGTTGCCGTCGATCTTCACGACGCAACGGCCGCCCTGGCCGGAGGCGACGTCGTAGGCGATGCCCTTCAGCTCGCTGCCGACCTCGCTGTACGCGCGGCCCATGAAACGCTTGATGGAGGCAACGGTGTTCTTGGGCTCGGTGACGGCGGCGTTCTTGGCGGGCTTGCCGACGACGCGGTCGCCACCGGCACGGAAGCTCACGACAGACGGAGTGGTGCGGTCGCCCTCGGCGTTGACGATAACGGTGGGCTGACCGCCCTCGAGAACGGCGACGCAGGAGTTTGTAGTACCGAGGTCGATGCCAATAACCTTGCTCATGATGTAACCTCTCTTCAGTAGATGGCGGGCCACTTCCACCGTTCCTCCGGTGGGGTTACCCTTCCTTTGATCGAGGGGCATTATATCCTGTTTACTTTGCAGGCATACAAAATCTAAGTCTCTTCATATAACATTTTTTGGTTTATGTCCTGAAAGGATTGCTCGACATGGGAAATGGAACGAAAGCGCAGGCACAGGGCACGCGGATGCCCGAAGGGGATGTGGAGGCCATCTACATAAATCGCGCCGAAGACGAGCTTGAGAGCCTGGCCGAGGAGGGCTTCGTCACATGCGGCAACGTCTTTTGCCGCATGCTTCTCGTGAAGGGGAGGCCGGGGCCGGCTGAGCTCGCAGGCGACGACCTTTTGGGCGGCCCTGACGGAGACGCCCTGCGGGCAGGCCTCGCCAAGCTCGACTGGAAGGAAGGCGACCTCGCAGGACTGGCGACGTTTCTGGGGCAGGAAGGCTTCCCCCAGGCGGACCCGGCAGACCTCGCCGTGGCCGTGGAGGTGTTCGACCCGGAGTGCGTGGTCGCGCTCGACTCCCCCGCCGCCCACTGCCTCGCACACGCCTGGGGGCTCGACGCGCCGCTGCCCGTCGGCAAGGTCGAGCATGTGTTTGGCAGGCGCGTCCTTGCGATGGGGGGCTTCGAGGCGGCCCTGGCAAGCCAGGAGGGAAAGCGAGACATGTGGCAGCGCCTGCGCCAAATCCCTCCCCTGGCCGCGCCATTATAGTTGCGGAACCTGGTGCGCTGCGTTCTCCACGGGACTCGTCGCTAAGAACGCTCCGTGCGCAGAGCCTAGAGTACTCCAGTACACGTCGGCCCTGCGCGCCTTGCGCACCAGAACCCGCGTTTTAGAGGGTTGCGGAACCTGGTGCGCCCCGAGAAGATGCGCCGCAAACAAAAAGGGCCGCGCGGCTCAAGAGAACCGCGCGGCCCTAGGCCTTGCCCGTATGGGTGCTACCAGGCTACTCGGCGATCTCGGTGATGGCGCCGACGGGGCACTCGTCCTGGCAGTTGGCGCAACCGATGCAGTCGGGCTCGTTGACGACGGTGCAGACGTTGTCCTCAAGCTCGATGACGCCGGCGGGGCATGCGTCGATGCAGGCGCCGCAGCCGATGCAGTCAGAAGCAGTAATCACAGGATGCATGGGGTTTTCCTCTCCATAAAGGTTTCTGCGCAGAACCTCGTCCGCAACTTACTTCTAGTCTTCGTCGTCGCAAATCTCGGTGATGGCATTGACAGGACACTCGTCCTGGCAGTCGCCGCAACCCTTGCACTCCGAATCATCGACGACCGTGCAGAAGCCGTCGTCGATCTCGATGGCGCCGGTGGTGCAGACGTCGACGCAGGCGCCGCAGCCGATGCACTCGTCTGTGTCAATGACAGGGTAAGGCATGATCTCTCCTCTCCTGCGGGCGCGCAGCCCGCGCGAAACTGCAAAGAACACGCACGCGTATTCCCGCCGAGGCGGTATCCCAAACGCGGCTGTGTCATCTGACGGCGGGTAGGGTAGCATGATTATTCCAATCCATGGTAACGCCATAAAAAATGGCGGCGAGCGGTAGCGAGGCTTTTTTGTGCGGGCGGTACACGGCGCGCCCCAGCGCATCGCGCACATGGGATAGTGCTACGATGTGACGGCTTTTTCACCTCTCAGGACACCTGAGAGAGACTTTGACCGAGCCGAGCAAGCAATGGAGGGCCCAACATGTCGAGTGACCTCGTGCGTTTCAGCGTCGCCATGCCGGCGCTTCTCCTCGACGAATTCGACCGATACACCGCCCAGCGCGGCCTTTTGGTGAACCGCTCCGAAGCCATCCGCAACCTCATCCGCGACGCCCTCGTGAACGAGGAGCTCGAGGACCCGGCGGCTCCGGTGGTAGGCTCGATCACGCTCGTGTACAACCGCCGCGCCCCCGAGCTCATGGCGAAGATCGCAGGCGTGGAGTCGAACTACCCCTGCGAGGTCGTCTCCTCGACGCACGTGCACCTCGAGCAAGACGGGTGCATGGAGACGATCGCCGTGCGCGGCCTTGGCTACAAGGTCAAGGAACTGGCCGACTGCCTGGCGGGCATCAAGGGCGTGTCGCACTGCAAGCTGACCATCGTGGCGACCCAAACGAGGATCGGAGGGTGAGCATGGCGCGCATCCATGTGCACGTGAGCGGCATCGTGCAAGGCGTGGGATACCGGCCCTTTGTGTGGAAGCTTGCCACCTCGCTGGGCCTTGCGGGCTGGGTGAAGAACGCAAGCGACGGCGTGCACATAGAGGCCAAGGGCGATCAAGCCGCGCTCGACCGCTTCGTGCTGCTGCTCTCCACGCAGCACCCCTCGGCTGCGCGGGTGGACACCGTGCACGCAGAGTCCCTCGACGACGGGCACATCGCCCCCGCAGGCTCCCATGAGCAGCTGCAGATGAGCGGAAACGTCCCCGGCAGCGACTTTCGCATCGTGGAAAGCTCGGCCGAAGAGGACCTCACGACGCTCGTGAGCCCCGACATCGCCACGTGCCCCGACTGCCTGCGCGAGCTTTTTGATAAAGAAAACCGCAGGTATCACTATCCGTTCATCAACTGCACGAACTGCGGGCCGCGCTTCACCATCATAAGCGAGCTGCCCTACGACCGCTCCCGCACCTCGATGGCGGGGTTCGAGATGTGCCCCGCATGCGCCCGCGAGTACACCGACCCCGCCGACAGGCGCTTCCACGCCCAGCCCGACGCGTGCTTCGAATGCGGGCCCCACCTCACCTGGCGAACGGCCGCAGACCCCGGCGTTGTGCTGCACGGCCGCGACCTCGCAAGCTCCGACGACATCGTGGCCCGGGCGGCGCAGACGCTGCAAGGCGGCGGCATCGTGGCCGTGAAGGGCCTGGGCGGGTTTCACCTGGCGTGCGACGCACGCAACGAGGAGGCCGTGCGCGAGCTGCGCGCGCGCAAGCGCCGCCCCACAAAGCCCTTGGCAGTGATGTTCGCCGACCTCAACGCGCTGCGCCAGGTATGCGAGGTGAGCGACGCCGAGCGCGCCCAGCTCGCAAGCACGCGCACCCCCATCGTGCTGCTTGGGCGCAAACCCGCAGGCAGCGTGCCCGACTGCCTCGCCATCGCCCCGAGCGTGGCCGGCGAGCTGGACGAGCTGGGGGCGATGCTTCCCTGCACGCCGTTGCAGCACCTGCTGCTGCGCGCCGTGGACGGGCCGCTCGTCATGACGAGCGGCAACCTCACCGACGAGCCCATCGTCTGCGACGACCAGGTCGCCGTCTCACGCCTCATGGACGTCGCAGACGCCTGGCTCGGCAACGACCGGCCCATCCTCGCCCGCTACGACGACTCCGTCGTGCGCGTGGAGGAGGGCCGCACGCGCATCATACGGCGTGCGCGCGGCCTGGCGCCCACGCCCGTGAAGCTCCCCAACCCCCCGGGCATCGAGAAGAGCGGGGCGGCGCTGCCCTGCGTGCTTGCCTGCGGGCCCGAGCAGAAGGCGACGTTTTGCCTCACGCGCGGCGAGGAGGCGTTCGTGAGCCAGCACGTGGGTGACCTGGAGAACGCCGACGCGTTCGACGCCTGGCAGGCGGCACTTGACAAGTACGAGGGCCTTTTCGGCCTCGAGCCCAAGGTTCTCGCCTGCGACATGCATCCCGAGTACCTCTCGAGCAAGTGGGCGCGGGCCAAAGCCGACGAGACGGGGCTGCCCTTGTGCGAGGTGCAGCACCACCACGCCCACATCGCCTCGACGCTGGCCCAGGCGGGTGAGTGGGGCCACGTCGTGGGCGTCGCGCTCGACGGCACGGGGTACGGCCCCGACGGGCGCATCTGGGGCGGCGAGGTCATGGTGTGCGACCAGGCCGGCTACACGCGCGCGGCCCACATCGCCTACTGGCCGCTGCCCGGAGGCGCCGCAGCCGTGAAGAAGCCCCTGCGCAACGCCTACGCCCTGCTTAACCAGGCGGGCCTGGGCTCGACCGAGATCGCCCACAACCTGGCAAACAGGATGGGCGTCGAGGGTCCCGTCGTGCTCCAGATGATCGCGCGCAACCTCAACTGCCCGCTCACGAGCTCTGCGGGCAGGCTCTTCGACGCCGTGGCGGCCATCCTGGGCCTCGTGGAGGTCGCAGGCTACGACGGCGAGCCGGCGTGCCTGCTTGAGGCGGCGGCGCGCAAGGCCGAGGCGTGCGAAGCCGATCAGGTCGCGCGTTACGAGCTGCGCATACGCCACGCGACCCAGGCCGACGGACACATGGCGGGCGACGAGTCGCTCGTGCTCGACCCCGCCGAGATGCTCTCCCACCTGGTTGAGGACCTGCAGGCCGGCGTCGAGCCGGACGTCATCGCGCGTCGCTTCCACGAGGGTTTCGCGAGCAGCGTCGCCCGCGTGGCGGCAGGCGTGGCGCAGGCCTCCGGCCTCACCAAGGCGGCCCTGGGCGGCGGGGTCTTCTGCAACCGCATCGTGTGCCGCCAAGTGACGCAAGCCCTGCAGCAGGCGGGCCTCAAGGTCCTGCAGCCCACGTCCCTCCCCATCAACGACGGCGGCATCTCCTACGGACAGGCAGCAGTCGCCCGCGCGCGCCTGTATGCCGCGCTTGAAGCCAGCCCATAAAAGGCGGGTTCTCGTCCGCAAGGCGTCCAAGGGCGATGCGTACTGGAGTACGTGAGCCCTTGGAGAACGCAGCGGACGAGGTTCCGTCCTCTAAAATGCGGGTTCTCGTCCGCAACACAGAATAGGAGTAGCACCATGTGCCTGGCAGTTCCTTCACAGATAACCTCGATCGACGAGCACGGCATGGCCCAGGTAAGCGTCATGGGCGTGACGCGCCCCTGCTCCGTGCGCCTCGTGCCCGACGCGCAGGTGGGCGACTTCGTGCTCGTGCACGCGGGCTTCGCCATCCAGCGCATCGAGGAGCAGGACGCCCGGGAGACATTGGCCCTGCTCGAGCAGATGCCCGACCTGCTTGGCGACGAGGCGCCTCAAGGCGACACGGCCGCGACCTGCGCCGCAAGCGCCTAGGGGGCACGCATGGACCTCAAGCAGTTCCGCGACCCCGTACTTGCCCGCGAGCTCATCGAGCTCATCGGCAAGATCTGCCAGGGCCGCTCCATCAACCTCATGGAGGTCTGCGGCACCCACACGGTGAGCATCGGCCGCTACGGCCTGCGCTCCGCCATGCCCAAGGGCCTCAGGCTGCTGTCGGGCCCGGGATGCCCGGTGTGCGTGACCTCCAACCACGACATAGACTGCGCCATCGCCATGGCGCGCGTGCCCGACGCCATCGTGACCACCTTCGGCGACATGATCCGCGTGCCCGGCAGTTCCACCACACTGGGCGCGGAGAAGGCGGCGGGGGCCGACGTGCGCGTGGTGTACTCGCCGCTCGACGCGCTCGACATCGCCCGCAAGAACCCCGCACGGCCCGTCATCTTCATCGGCGTGGGCTTTGAGACGACAACGCCCGTGGTGGGTGCGGCAATGCAGATGGCCTGCGA
>CAKUKJ010000133.1 GCA_934662525.1 uncultured Coriobacteriales bacterium
GAGCCACATCACGCACGCACATGCACCGGCGCGCGGCCGGCGCTACTCAAAGGTGGCGAGCGCCTGCGCCACAAGAGGTGCAAGCACATCGGGAAACTCGGAAGAAGCGGCGTCGAACGCGGTGAGCGCCGCTTGCGCCCGCTCATCATGGATGCGCGCAAAGCTTTCCACCGCATAGCGGGCCGCCCATTCAGATGCGCCGGCAAGGGCGGACTCGAGTACGCCCTGCACCTCGCAGCGCGCCTCGCTTGCAGGGTCGCAGGCGAAGCCAAGCGTCCAGATGGCAGTAGACGCGACATCGGGGTCTGGGTCGGCGGCGCAGGACAACACGGCAGCCAACATGCGAGGGCCCACGCCCGGGTTTCGCTCGCAACGTCTGGCCAGCGCATCGAGCGCAGACACACGCACAAGGGGATCCTCCCCCGCCTGGGCAAGCCGCTCAAGCAACAGGCACTCGCCCGCCTCGTCGTCGGTGAGCCCCAGGCTGGCACAGGCATTGGCGCGCACGCGCGCCACGTCGTCTTCGAGCAGCACGGTGAGCGCATCGGTGGCGCGCGGGTCGCGCAAGGTGCCCAGCACGGCAGCCGCATCGGCGCGCACCCCGTCGTCGGGGTCGAACGCCATGACGGCGATGGGTGTGAACAGCTCGGCGCGCCCCTCGTCGGCAAGGCCCGCATGGGCCACGACGTTGGCCAGGCCCCAGAGCACCCCGGCCCTCACGCCCGGGCACGCGTCGTGGCGGTGTGCCAGCAGCGCCGGCACGCACGAGGCATCGGCCTCGCGGGCAAGCGCCTGGCAGGCAAGGGCGCGCACGCCCTCCTCGGCATCGTCGAGCGCCCGGCAGAGCAGCGCGGTCGACGATGCGCACTTGATGCGCCCCAACGCGACGACGGCGCTCTTGCGGATGCGCACGTCCTCGTCGGCCAGCATCGGCTCAAGCGAGCGCGCACGCTCGTCGGGCGTCCGGCCGTCGTCGTGCTCCACCGTCATCGTCTCACCGTCAACAGCCATGGGGCTCCTTCCAAATGATTCCAGTCACAAGCAAGCACGATACCAAAAAAGGGGCGCTGCCCGCACCCACCCCAGGCAACGCCCCGCAATCTATCTCATCAAACCCTTTCGGCGGTTACTCCACCGAGTCGGGCTCTACCGGCACGTCCTCAGGTGTCGCCGCCCTCTCGGCGCGGGCCTTGGCCGAGGCCTCCTCGTCTTTGGACACGGCGATGTTGCCGTCGTTGTCCACGTCCACGAGCACCACGTCGTTCTCCGAAAGCTTGCCATCGATGATGAGGTTGGCGATGCCGTCGACGACCTTGCTCTGGATAAGACGGCGCAGCGGGCGGGCGCCGAACGCCGGGTCGAGGCCGCCCAAGGAGAGGGCGTCCATCGCGCTGGGCGTGACGCGCATCGTGAGGCGCTCGCGGGCAAGGCGTGCGCGCACGTCGTCGAGCTGCAGGTCGACGATGCGCTCGATGTCGGAATAGCCCAGCGAGTTGAAGTACACCACGTCGTCGATACGGTTGATGAACTCCGGGCGGAAGGCCTGCTTGAGCACCTCCTGCATCTTCTGCTGCAGGTCGTCTTTGCCGGTGGACTCCAGGATGAACTGGGAGCCCAGGTTGCTCGTCATGATGATGATGGCGTTCTTGAAGCTCACCACGCGGCCTTGGCCGTCGGTGAGCCTGCCGTCGTCGAGCACCTGGAGCAGCACGTTGAAGACGTCGGGGTGGGCCTTCTCAAGCTCGTCGAGCAGCACCACCGTGTAGGGGTGACGGCGCACAGCCTCGGTGAGCTGGCCGCCCTCGTCGTAACCCACGTATCCCGGAGGCGCACCGATGAGGCGCTGCACGCTGAACTTCTCCATGTACTCGCTCATGTCGATGCGCACCATGGCACGCTCGTCATCAAACAGGGCCTCTGCCAGCGCCTTGGCCAGCTCGGTCTTGCCGACGCCCGTGGGGCCGAGGAACAGGAAGCTGCCGAGCGGACGGTCGGGGTCGGACAGTCCCGCACGCGAGCGACGCACGGCGGAGGCTACGGCGTGGACTGCCTCGTCCTGGCCGATGACGCGCTCCTTGAGGTGCTCCTCGAGGTGGCGCAGCTTCTCCATGTCGCCCTGCATCATCTTCGACACGGGCACGCCCGTCCAGGCGCTCACCACAGCGGCGATCTCGTCGGCCGTGACCTCCTCCTTGAGGTTGGCGCCGGCCTCCTGCTTGGCGCGCAGGCGCTGCTCGGCGTCGCGGTAGTCGGCCTCAAGCTTGGGGATGGTGGAGTAGCGCAGCTCGGAGGCACGCATGAGGTCGCCGGAGCGCGTGGCGCGCTCCTCCTCGTTGCGAGCCTCGTCAATCTGGCTCTTGAGCTGCTGCACCAGGTCGATGATGCCCTTCTCGTTCTGCCAGGCCGCCTTGGCCGCGTCGAGCTTCTCACGGGCCTCGGCGATCTCGTGGCGCAGGTTCTGCAGGCGCTCGGCGCTCGCCTCGTCGTCCTCCTTCATAAGCGCCTGCTCCTCGATCTGCATCTGGGTGAGCTGGCGCTCCTGGGCATCGATGTCGCTGGGCATGGAGTCAAGCTCCATCCTCAGGCGGCTGCCCGCCTCATCGACCAGGTCGATGGCCTTGTCGGGCAGGAAGCGGTCGGTGATGTAGCGGTCGGACAGCTGCGCTGCGGCCACAAGCGCGGAGTCGGTGATGCGCACGCCGTGGTGGATCTCGTACTTCTCCTTGATGCCGCGCAGGATGGAGATGGTGTCCTCCACCGTGGGCTGGTCCACCATGACGGGCTGGAAACGCCTGGCAAGCGCGGCGTCCTTCTCGATGTACTTGCGGTACTCGTCGAGCGTCGTGGCGCCGATGGCATGCAGCTCGCCGCGGGCAAGCGCAGGCTTCAGGATGTTCGAGGCGTCCATGGAGCCGCCCGAGGCGCCCGCGCCCACGATGGTGTGCAGCTCGTCGATGAACAGGATGACGTTGCCACCGGCGGCCGCGACCTCCTTGAGCACGGCCTTCAGGCGATCCTCAAACTCGCCGCGGTACTTGGCGCCTGCCACCATGGCGCTCATGTCGAGCTCGATGAGCTCGCGGTCGCGAAGCGTCGAGGGCACGTCGCCTGCGACGATGCGCTGCGCGAGGCCCTCCACGATGGCCGTCTTGCCGGTGCCGGGCTCGCCGATGAGCACGGGGTTGTTCTTCGTGCGGCGCGACAGCACCTGGATGGTGTGGCGAATCTCCTCCACACGGCCGATGACCGGGTCGAGCTTGCCCTCGCGGGCCAGGTCGGTCAGGTTGCGGCCGTATTGCTTGAGCGCCTCGAACTGCGGCTTGCTCTCAGCGTCGGTCACGCGCGAGTCGCCGCGAAGCTGCTCGTAGGCCTCCTGCACGCGCTTGGCGGTGAGGCCCGCATCGTTCAGGATGCGTCCCGCGTCGCCTTTGTCACCGGCCAAGGCGATAAGCAGGTGCTCGGTCGTGGCAAACGAGTCGCCCATTTTCTGCGCAAGCTTCTGCGAGGCGTCAAGCACCCGCATGAGGCCCTGGCTCATGCCGGCCTGGGCGCCCCCGCTCACGCGTGGCTGGCTGGCCAGCTTCTCGTCGACTGCGGCCTTGAGCTGCGCGGGGTCGGCGCCCACGCGCTCGATGATGGCGTCAAGGTTGCGCTCCGAGCTTTCGAGCAGCGCCTTCAGCAGGTGCAGGCTCGTGACCTCGGGGGCCTCGGCGTCGCTTGCAATGCCCACGGCCTCTTGCAAGGCTGCCTGGGCGGTCATTGCGAACTTGTCAATCCTCATAAGCGTCACTCATCCTTTTCAATGCCCGAATCCTTATGTTCAAGGTCAGACACGCCCGCCAACAGCGCCAGCGGGCTCTTGCCGCCCTCGGCATAGGGCATGAGGGCAGTGATGGTCTCGCGCATCCGATACTCGTGAACCTCCTCGCGCAGGTCTTTGAGTTCGGAGCGAAGCTGCTCTATCTCGGCGTCTCGCTCGTCCATCTGGGTCTTCATGTCCAGAATGCGCACGACGCCGGCCAAGTTGATGCCCTCGTCGGTCAGGCGGCCGATGAGGTCGAGCCGCTCGATGTCGGCCTGGGAGTACAGGCGCGTGTTGCCCGAACTCCTGCGGGGGTTCACCAGGCCTTTGCTCTCGTAGATGCGCAGCGTCTGCGGGTGCATGCCGGTGAGCTCGGCCGCGACCGAAATCATATAGAGCGGGCGGTTTCTCTCGTCGTCGTTCTTCGAGGGCATCGTGGGTTACCTCTTATTCTTGAGCGCACCGCGCGGGTCGCGCTTGTCATGGTCGCGCAGGCGCTCCAAAGCCTCGCGCTCCTCTGCTGTCAGGTCGCGGGGCACCTCAACGGCAATCTTCACGTAGAACGAGCCGGTGGAGCCCTTGTGCTTCACGTCGGGGGCTCCCATGCCCTTGAACCTGAAGACCTTGCCGGCCTGGGTGCCGGCGGGAATCTTGAGTTTGAGGTCCTTGCCGTTGGGGGCGGGCACGACGACCTCTGCTCCCAGGCAGGCCTCGTAGACGCTCACAGGCAAATCCATGTGGACGTCGGCCCCATCTCGCGTGTAGAAGGGGTGCGGGGCCACGCGCGTCGTGACGACCAAATCGCCGCGCACGCCGCCCTGCGTGCCGTACTCGCCGCGCTCGCGGTAGCGAAGCTTGCCGCCGTCTACCGCGCCTGCGGGAATCTTGACGGTGAGCGTCTCTGTGGCCCCCGTGGAGGGGATGCGGTAGCTCACTTTGCGCGAGACGCCCTCCATGGCCTCCTGGAAGCTGACCTCGACGCTCATCGACAGGTCTGCGCCGCGCTGCGGACGAGGCTGACCCCAGCCGTTGAACCCGCCGAAACCTGTGGTCTGCGGGTCCCAGTCGGTCCCAAACGCGCCCTCGCCGTGCAGGATGGAGTCGATGATGGACTGCCAGTCCATCCCTGCGCCGGTGCCCGAATAGCTGTACGAGCCGCCTGCGGCGCCGGGGTTTCCTCCCATGAACGCGCCGTACTTGAGCGCCTTGTCGTACTCCGCGCGCTTCTTGGGGTCGGAGAGAACCTCGTAGGCCTGGCTCACCTGCTTGAACTGCTCCTCGTCACCGCCTGCGTCGGGGTGAAGCTTCACAGCAAGCTTGCGAAATGCCTTCTTGATGTCGTCATCGGAGGCCTTCTCGTCAACGCCCAAAATCTCGTACAGGGTCTTTTGAGTCGATGCCAAAACGCCCTCCTTTCGATAAGCCTATTAAACGCGGGTTCTGGTGCGCAAGGCGCGCAGGGCCGACGTGTACTGGAGTACTCTAGGCTCTGCGCAACGCGGCGCACCAGGTTCCGCATCATCCTAAAAGGCCGCGTCGGGCAAAGTGCTCCCGGCGCGGCCTAGGCAGTTCTCGTTGGTGCGTCTCCCTCGGGGGCAAGGCCGTTAAGCCTCGCTGGCCTCGGTGGAAGCGGGTTGGGCGGGGCCGCCCTTGGCCACCGTGACCATTGCGGTACGGATGACCTTGCCGCCCATCCTATAGCCCTTCTGGTACACGTCCTTCACGGTGTTGTCGGGCACCGTGGGGTCGGGCACCTGGGCGATGGCCTGCTGCTCGTTCATGTCGAACGGCTTGCCGGCCGGGTCGATGGCCTCGACGCCCGTGCGCTTGAGGACATCGACGAGCTTGTCGTACACGGCGCGCACGCCGTCGACGAACTCGCCGTAGGCACCCTCCGGGTTGGACTGGGCCGCATGGTCCAGCGAACGCTCGATGTCGTCGACCACAGGGAGGAGCTTCGTCACGAGGCTTTCGGTGGCACGCTCCTTCTCTTCCTCACGCTCACGCGCGGTGCGCTTGCGGAAGTTGTCCCACTCGGCCTGCAGGCGAAGGAACTTGTCGTTGGCCGCTGCCGCATCGGCGCGCGCCTTCTCGATGTCGGCCATCGAGAAGACCTCGTCGACCGCGTCGGCAACTGCCTGCTCGTCCACCGGCATGCCGTCTTCCTCAACAGACTCGATGACCTCGGCCTCGACGGGCGTCTCCTCAACGGGGGTCGTCTCGTCGGCACCCTTGGTCTCGGGGCTGTTTCCGTCGGCGGGCATCATTACTTGCCCTGCTTATCGTCGTCGACGACCTCGTAGTCGGCATCGACCACGTCGTCGTTGGCGGCCTGGGAGGCACCGGCCGAGGTGCCCTGCTGCTGGGCGGCCGCACCCTGGGCATCGCCGTAGGCGACGTCGGCCAGCTTGTAGGAAGCGGTGCGCAGCTCCTCGCCGGCCGTGCGGATGGCGTCGATGTCGGTGCCGTTCAGGGCCTCCTTGGCCTTGGCGATTGCAGCCTCGACCTCGGACTTCGTGTCGGCGGGAACCTTGTCGCCCAGCTCGGAGATGGTCTGCTCGGTGGCATAGACGAGCGAGTCGGTCTGGTTGCGGGTCTCGACCTCGTCCTTCTGCTTCTTGTCCTCCTCGGCGTGGGCCTCGGCGTCCTTCACCATGCGCTTGACCTCGTCGTCGGACAGGGCCGTGGAGCCGGAGATGGTGATCTGCTGCTGCTTGCCGGTGCCCAGGTCCTTAGCGGAGACCTTGACGATGCCGTTGGCGTCGATGTCGAACGTGACCTCGATCTGAGGCACGCCGCGACGGGCCGCAGGGATGCCGGAGAGCTGGAAGCGACCGAGCGACTTGTTGTCGCGGGCCATCTCACGCTCGCCCTGCAGGACGTTGATCTCGACGGAGGTCTGGTTGTCGGCAGCCGTGGAGTAAATCTCGGTCTTGCGGGTCGGGATGGTGGTGTTGCGGTCGATCATCTTGGT
>CAKUKJ010000134.1 GCA_934662525.1 uncultured Coriobacteriales bacterium
CTGCGCTCCAGATCCTCGCCGAGCCCGCATATCCTGTCTGCCACGGCCAGGGCATAGCGGCCGTCCTCGGTGAGGCGCACGCCACTCGCAGTGCGCTCCAGCAGGTTGGCTCGCAGCTCGCTTTCGAGCGCCGCCATGTGCCGGGCAAGCGAGGAGGTGGAGAGCCCCAGCTCAAGCGCGGCCTGGGCCATGTTCTGCTTGCGAGCCACCACGGTGAACTCGTACAGGTAGTCGCCTATCATCGCGTCTCCCCCTCAAATCGCACGGCCTTGGGCCCGATGCCCCTCGCCTGCATCTACATTCCCGCCCACACATCGATGGAGGCCTGGGTGAAGTCGGTGATATAGCCGCGTGCCATGCGGTCCTCCGAGCGCCAGCGGTAGTCTTCGAGCAGGTCCTCCGGCAGGCGCGACTCCGGGCCACGCTCCTTCTCCACAAGCGCCCGCGCGCCCGCCCGGCACGCCAGCACGCACTGCCCGCAGCTCACGCAAATCGGCCCCACGGAGACGGTGCCGTCCTGCTCCACCGTGACGGCGCCCATCGGGCACGCCTTCGCGCATGCCACGCAACGCAGGCATTTTTCCGCGTCATACACGAGCCGGTACGCGCAGGAGAGCGGGATTGAGGGGGCTGCGCCGCAGGTGGAGCGCACGCCCGCAAACACGTGGCAGTAGGTCGCATCGCAGAAGCACATGACGCCGGGGTTCTTGCTGAAAATGGCCTGGGGGACGCAGCCGCGCTCGTACACGGCCTGCTCAGCTCGACGCATGCACTCCTCCTTCGAGATCTCAACCCCGTTGCCGTTCTCGAGCCAATACCGCGCCATTTCACCAAACGTGAGGCACAGGCCCTTCTGCCCCTTGCGCTCGGCGGGCATGACGTTGTCGCTGACCTCGCTGGACAGCTGGCACTGGCAGGGCGCCGTGCAGATGAGGTCCTGCCGCTCGATGAGGGAGCGCCAGTCCCAATACGGGCTCAGCACGCCTCCCCGCACGGCCTCAGGACCCACGGGGCACACGCGCATCGTGGGAAACTGCGAGGCGCTGCCAAGGTCGTAGCCGTAGATGCCCCAATCGAGAAAGCCCTGCTCGTAGCTGTTGACCATGAACTCCCAGATGCCGTAGGTCCATGCAAGCAGGAAATAGCGCACCACGCCGCCGCGCACGACACGGCAGATGAGGTTGCGGCGCGAGAGCTCCTCGCATATGCGCTCGCACTCCCCCGGGTCGCGGCCGGACTCAACCGCGAAATCGTAGGCCGTGAAGTACTCGAGCATGGGCATCTCGAGATAGGCCTGGGCCTCCTCCTTGCTCCAAAGGTGCATGATGGCCTCGAAGCTCGTGCTCACTGGGTCGCCCGACAGGCCGTCACCTATGCGGTTGAGGCGGTTGCGCAGCGCCACATACACCTTGTCCACCACCGTGCCGTCGGGAAGCACGAGGTCCTGCGGCACCTCGGGCTCGTCAAGCACCTGCGAGAGGTAGTGCCCCTGCTCGGCACGGCTGAGCGCGCCCACGCTCATGTCCGACTTGGGGAGCGCCACGTACATGCTCTGCTGGCTGGCAGGCCTGGGAGCCCCGGCGCCGAGCGACACCTCGCGGGCGATCTGCGCCGCGCGGCGGGTCACCTCGTCGTCGGCCCGGCACAGCACCACGACGTCGAACGCGAGGTCGGAGAGGGGGACGACAACCTCTCCAGCTACATGGCAGACGGGGTGGAGGGAGTCGCAGACAGTGAGGCGCAGGTCGTTCGACCGCAGGGGAACGGCGCGCGAGGAAGCGGACGCGGAGCTAGGGCCGGCCGGGCCTGCGACGCCGGGCGTGCCCGCAGCAGACCCCATGCCCGCGTAGGAGCCGCCCGGAGAGAACTTGCGCGGGGCACGCAAGGCTGGGACGGGCAGCTCGCGAGAGTCGCACACGCGCAGGAACTCGTCCCACAAGGCATGCTGACCGGGCTCTCGGCCCAGCGTAAACGCGCAGTCAAGCACGTCATCGAGCGCGAGGGTGCGAGGCGCGGGGCCATCGGCTTGCCTGCCGGATGAGGGGGCTTCTGCGGAGTCGACAAGCGGCGAGCCTTCCCGTGCCACGACGCCCGCACCCATCGGGGCGAGGTCGGTTTCAAAACAGCCCTGCTCGGCAGCTCCGAGCGCCTGTGCCTTGAAGCAGACGACCGCATCGACATCGCGGTCGAGCAGAAGATGGGCGACATCCTCGTCGGCCGGCAGCTTTGAGACCTCTAGGCGCACAGCATACCCCTCGGCCTTGAGCCGGGTGCAGGCCTTGTCCATGAGGCGGCGCATATACTCGTCCAAGTAGGAGCAGGCAACGGCCAACACACGCTCGCGAGACCGGCGCTCCGGATCCCTGAAATGCTCCACGAGCGAACGCTCCAGGCGCGCGATCTCATCGGCCACGGGAAGAGCCGCCTGGCCTGCGGATGTGAGCCGCACGCCCGAGGGCCCGCGCTCCAAAAGGCGCGTGCCGAGCTCTGTTTCGAGCGAACTCAAATGGCGGCCCAACGAGGGCTGCGACACGCCGAGCTTTGCCGCCGCGCCCGACAGCGTGCCCTCCCTCGCCACCGCAAGAAACTCGTCGAGATAGTCGTACTGCATGCAATCCCCCTCGCATCCATGCAGGCTCAACGGCATAGCCGAACCGACTCCGCCAAGCACACACGAACGTATGATACCGCGAGGGCCGACCGCAGTCCTCCGTTCTTTTCGGCCTTTCCGCCGTGGAAGCACTCCGCCCACGCTCGCCAGCCGTTGACGATACAAGCCTCCACACAACGTGCGGGTCACCGAAGCATGCTTGCGCTACCATGCGGGCAGCTGCATGCGCACGGCACGCACCGCACGCGCACAAGGAGAGGAACCGCCATGCCTGCCACATCGCTTCATCCCGGCCCCGTCTACGGGCCCGTCCACAGCCGCCGCCTGGGGGTGTCGCTGGGCGTGAACCTCATGCCCACGACCGGCAAGATCTGCACGTTCGACTGCCTGTACTGCGAGGACGGCTTCAACGCGGAGCGCAGAACCCACGACAAGTGCGTGAGCGCCGGGGCGTACGAGACCGCGCTCGAGGCCAAGCTGCGCGAGATGAGCGAGGGCGGCGAGCTGCCGGACGTCATCACGTTCTCGGGCAACGGCGAGCCCACGGCGGCCCCCTGCTTCCCCGAGGCAGTGCGCGCCACGGTGCGCCTGCGCGACGCATACGCCCCCGACTGCAAGATCGCCGTGCTTTCCAACGCGACGCTCGCCGACCGCCCCGAGGTGCGCGAGGCCCTCATGCTCGTGGACGACAACATCCTCAAGCTCGACACTGTGGATGCCGACTACATCCGCTTCCTCGACAGGCCGTGCGGCCCCTATGACGTGGGGCATCAGATTGAGACGCTAGCCTCCTACCAGGGGCACGTCATCGTGCAGACGATTTTCTTGCGCGGGTCTTACGAGGGCACGAGCTGCGACAACACGGGCGAGAAGTACGTGGGCCCCTGGCTCGACGCGCTCGCCCGCATAGCCCCGCAGGCCGCCACCATCTACACCATCGCCCGTCCCACCCCCGCAGCCGGCCTCGAGAAGGCACCTGCCGAGGTGCTCGACGCCATCGCAGAGCGCGTGCGCGCCCTGGGCATCCCCTGCCAGGTGTCGTACTGACGGCCCGCACGCACGTCTGCGGGCGCTGTTGACAAAAAGGCAGTTATTGCCGCGTTTTGGGGGTTCTCCTACCGTCCTTGACAGCAGCAAATCCGTCTTGGGGTTGCAAGCGTCCTCGAGATTGCTCAAATCCAGCCAGAACAAAGCGTGCGCACCACCGTCGAACGCCACAAGCGGCAAACTTCACGCAAGCTGTCGCAAAGCCCGGTAGGCGAACCCCCTTTTCGCGGCAATATCTCCCGACTACGCCGACGGGGCTACGCGTGGCTCGGCACTCATGTCTTCAACAACCGTCGCAAACGAAAGCGCGCCCCGCAGCCGCATGGCCGCAGGGCGCGCTTGCATCAGAAATTGCTCAGATACCGTTAAGCGTGTATGTGCCTACTCCACGCCTGCCAGCTTGCGGCCGACCAGGTAGCCCTGGGTGAGCGCGCGGCCGTGGCTGTTGCCGGGGACGTTGATGGGGTAGTCAATGGCATAGGAGTCTCCGCCGGCGTTGCCGATGGCGTACAGGCCGGGGATGGGGTTGCCGTCGGCGTCGAGGCACTGCAGGTTCGTGTCGATCTTCGCTCCGCCCACGACCTCAAGCAGCACGGCGCCTACCTTGGAGGCGTAGTACGGGGGCTCGTCGATGGGGAAGAGCAGCGCGGGGTTCTTGCAGAAGTCCTCGTCGACGCCCTCGGCGCACAGCTCGTTGTAGCGCTCGACCGTGGCCGTGAGCGCGTCGGCCGGCACGCCGATCTTCTCGGCAAGCTCCTCAAGCGTGTCGGCGGTCTCGTAGGTGGAGCCGTCGTTGTCCACGAGCGACTGGGCGTAGTAATCCACGGCGCTCTGGTAGTCGCTCTCTCCCTTGTAGCGGAAGGTGTCCCAGAACATGCCGCCGCCGTAGGGGAAAGACGCCATGAGGTCCTCCTGCCAGCTGGAGTCGAAGATAGACCAGGCGCAGTCGTCGGCCGTGTGCTTCATGATCTGCAGCGAGCGGGCCTGGACCCACGTGCCCTCGTTGAAGAAGCGCTTGCCCTTCTCGTTGACGTAAAGGAACGGGCCCTCAAGCTGGTTGGACGAGGGGTCGGCCCAGCGCTGCGGGTGCAGCATGGGCGGGAACGGCGCAGACTGCATGACACCGCCGGCCCACAGGATCATCTTGTGGCCGTCGCCGGTGTTGGCTCCGACGGGGGTGTACACGCTTGGCACAGTGAGCGCCTCAGGGCAGTAGTACTTGCACATCTCCTCGTCGCCGGCGATGTCGCCCGTGGCGATGACGACGCCCTTGGAGGCGGTGATTTTCTTGTAGCCGTCGGCATCGGAGACGACCGCGCCGGTCACGGCACCCGACTCATCCTGCAGCAGGTACTCGGCCTTGGTGTCGAAGCGGAACTCGGCGCCGTTCTCGATGGCCTCGAGGTGGCTCACGTCGGCTGCGACGAACGAGCCGCCGGGGATGGTGAGGTCGCTCTCGTCGGTGCCGCCCATGCAGACGTAGCCGGGCTCGTCGGGAAGCAGCGGGTTGCGGCTGTAGCCGTCCCAGATGCCCATGGTGCACTTGTGCTTCTCACCGGCCTCGCACAGCCAGTCGGCGGCCTCGCCGGAGCGGGCCATGTACTGGGCGATGAGGGCCTCGTTGCAGCGGTTGCCGCACGTCTGCATCCAGCGGAACTCAGCAGAGGGGATGTCGGTCACCGTGCCGTCGTCGAAAGAGGTGGAAAGCTTGGAGTTGATGGTGCCGGCGCCGGCGCCGCGCTCGGAGACCTGGCTCATTTTCTCCACGACGATGACTTTCGCGCCGTTCTCGGCAGCGGCACGTGCGGCGCAGCAGCCGGCCAGGCCGGCGCCGATGATGAGGACCTCGGTCTCGGCGATGTCGACGATCTGGTCGTCGGCCACGGGGTCGGGCGCGGTCATGAACGAGGGCTTCTCGTCGGTGAAGCCGAAGACGGTGCTTCCATCGACGGAGGCGTCGGCGGTGACGACGCCGGCCGAAGCCTGCTTCTCCACCTCTGCCTGGGCGGTGCCGGCCGCCATGCCGGCGGCTGCAACACCGGCGGCTGCGGCGGCTGCGATTGCGTTGCGGCGGGTCATTTCGAGTGCCATTGAAATCTCCTTCGCATCGAAAACGTGTACGTATCGCCGGTTCCCCCTTTTGGCCCCGGCGACTGATGGCATAGTACGAGCAGGATGTGAAGCCGGCCGCAATCGGGCGTTTGCTGTTTTGAAAGCCGGCAACCCGGTGAAACGCCGCGTTTCAAAAGCGAAAGGTTGCGTTTCCGCTAGGAAAAGCGGCCCGCGATTCCGCTCCCCTTCCAGTGGCGCGCACGTTAGAATGCGACCCGACGAAGGGAGACCCGCGCTGGGGCGGGTCGGCACCAAGGGGGAAGCGCCGGCATGGACACCAAGACGTTCTCGTATTTCACGACGCTGCAGCGTCAGCACAGCCTGACGCGGGCGGCAAAGGAGCTCGGCATCACCTCGCAGGGCCTGGGCGGCGCCATGCGCAGGCTCGAGCAGGAGCTGGGTGTGCACCTGTGGAGCGGGGCGCCAGGAACTTCTCCCCTTACCGAGCACGGCCGGCTCTTCGGCACCTACGCCGAAGGGTTCGAGCGCGACCTGTGCGAGCTGCGGCGCGGGCTCGACGCCATCACCGCGCACGCGAGCAACGTCATCCGCCTGGGATGCTCGGTGGGCCTTGTGGGATATCTGGGCGAGGACGTCATCGAGGCGTTCAACAGGAACTCGGCAAACAGCCAGGTCATGGCCTGCGAGGAGCTGCCCGACATGGAGTGCGCGCGGCATCTCGCGGAGGGCGACTACGACTTCGCCCTGCTGGTGAACCCTGTCGCCGAGACGTTTGAGTCCATCCCGCTCGTGGATGACTACCAGTTCTTCTGGGTGAACCGTGCCGACCCCCTCGCGAACCGCGACACCATCCGCCTTGACGACCTCAGAGGCCGCACCGTCCTCATGATGGGCGACGACTATCAGAACACGGGGCTTCTCATCCAGATGTTGGCCCAGCTCCACATCGACTGCGACATCCGCTTCACCGGCGAGATGATCCGCGTCTACGAGTACGCGCGCGCCGGGCATGCGCTCGGCCTCAC
>CAKUKJ010000135.1 GCA_934662525.1 uncultured Coriobacteriales bacterium
GGCCGATGTCGGCGAGGCCGCCCTCGGCCTCGCGCTCGCGCTTGCCAGCTGCGGCCAGCGCCTGCTGCCGGTCCCGCACGAAGTCGTGCGCAGCCTCGTCGAGGAGCCGCCCACGCCGAGTCGTCATTGAACGCAACCCGAACCGCCGGACCTTGAATCCGGCAGGAGGAACACATGAAGCTGCGCATCCTTGCGGCGGCAGGCCTCGCCTTTGCGCGCTCGGCAACTTGCATGTCTGTCAGATTGCGGCAGGTGCCTGCATAAATGGGCGTGCCGTCGCTTGCATGGGGGGCTTGGGCGGCATGCAGCTCGGCCCGCGAGCAGAAGCACGGGTAGGTGAGCCCCATGCGTTCAAGCCGCTCGACATACCCTTCATATATAGATGCGCGCTCGCTCTGGAAGAAGGGCCCCTCGTCCCAGTCGAGGCCCAGCCAGCGCAGGTCGTCGAGAAGGGCCTCGACGGCGCCGGCGGGGGTCTTGCGGGGGTCGAGGTCTTCGATGCGCAGGGTGAGCGTGCCATGTTCGGCACGCACGGCAAGCCAGGCCACGAGTGCGCACCAGACGTTTCCCAGGTGCATGCGGCCTGACGGCGTGGGCGCAAATCGACCGTGCGGCGGTTGTGACATGGGCATCCCTCGGCTCCTGTAACTATCCCTGCCTGCCCGGGTTGTCCGTGCAGGCGCTGCGCACGCAATGATAGGCGTCCGGCGGCGCGTTGCCCCCGGTTTCACGGAACCTTGCGACGAACCCGCTCATATTTTGTATATGCTCGCATGAAAGCCTCAGGTGTGGGAAACTTGAGGGGTAGCAAATGCGGAGAAGAGGTAACCACACGTGACTGCAAACCAGCAGACAGAAGGGCGGGGCGTCGGCGTGCACCCTGCGCCTGCCCCCGAGCCTGCCTTTCTGACGCCGCCTGCGCCGGCTAATACCCAAACGGCAGACAGAAAGGCCGGCGCTGCCAAGCCTGGCCTGATCCAGCGGGTGTCAGAGGCGCTCGAAGGACGCCTGCACAGAGAGGCCCCCGCCCCCGAGCAAGACGACGAGGGCCGCTACCCGCTCGCTGCGGGGGCAAAGGTCCAGAAGGTGCCCGTGCCTGCCGGCGCTGCCGAGGGCGTTGGGTACTGCCTGGTGGCCCAGGGTATCGCGATGCCCGCGGGCGGAGCCGCCTGGCTCGTCTCGTTCGACCTCTCAGACGACCCAACGCTCGACGCGAGGCCCCTGCGACGCGCGCCCATCGTTTTGACGAGCCGTCGCGCGTCGCGTGTGCGCATCGTTGCGCTCATCGACGAGTTCGGGCGGGTGTTCTCCCAGGACACGGCCCCGGGCATGCCTCCCGCCCGCTTGCCCGACGTGCAGTTCAAGCGCTACGCCGACCAAGAGGGGCGCGGTTGCGTCGATGTGGCGCAGGATAAGGCGCGCACGCTGAGGGCCTGCGAGTTTGAGGAGCGGCAAGGGGGCATCGCCCTCGTCAACGCGCGCGTCGGTCTGGGCTGCGAGGCATGCGACCTGTCGCTGTGCGCGGCCGCCGCCGTGGCGTTTCTGGCGTTCTGGCAGTTCCCGCACGAGGGAGGATATTCGCTTGCGGGCGTGGGCGTGCGCGACGCCCTCGCCAAGCTGAAGGGCTCGGACGTCTACGAGGCGGCGCAGGCCGTGATCGACACCGCCGATGAGGCGCAGGGCCGGCCCAACCTGCTTGTGCCCGGCGTGGTGGACTACGCCGCGCAGACGTTGCGCGAGGCCGGCTTTGACGGCGTGGACCCGTCAAGTTTGGGAGAGGCGCCGGCGACGACTTCGCTTGCGCGTCCCGGCGTGCCGTTCTGGGGAGGGGTTGTCGCGCTGCCGGCGACGGGCGCCGCGCAGGCCGGACAGGTCGCGCAGCATATCGCCGCCATGATCGGCGGGGCGCTTGCCGCAAGCGGAATCCCCGGCCTCACGGTGCTGGGCGCCGCCCCGGCGGGCTTGACTGCCGAGGCGCAGGCCCCGCAGGTGAAGTTGCTCCGCACGACGAAGTACGCCAACGCGTTCTATGTCGCCTTCGACCCCGAACAGGCAAACGCCGAGGGGGCGCGCATGTTCCTTGAGGCGGAAGGCCTGTTCAACCGCCTTGTTGGCATGCAACGGGCGTATGGGGCCGACAAGCTGCAGGTCATGGGCGCGCGCGATGCGGCCGAGCTCGACCTGTGGTGCGTCGACCATGCGCTTGCCGCTGCCGACCCATATCTGGACGGCGGGCCCTCCCACGCCAAGGCGGCCCCGCAGGGGGCGTCTGACCTCGATGTCCGCCTGGCCTTCGCCCAGGGCTGCGAGTGCCTTCGCCTGCCGTACCGGCTGGAGTACGAGTTCGACTACGACGCCCAGAGCCGCACGATCGGCGTGGAGATGGGGGCGATGCCGGTTTGCGTCATGCCGAGCATGGGCTGGAACGGCGTAACGGGCGCTTGGGAGCCCCTGCCCGACGGCGTTCGCGAGGGCGCGGCGAGCCGCTATGCCGCGTTCAGCCTCATGGCGGTGGCCGCCGTGGGCTTCTGGTGCTGCCCCGACGTCGAGCACGTGTGGGTGAACGCCCGTCGGGGCTACGGGGCCACGCGCAAGATCTTCACCGGTGCAGCCGACGGCTCCCGCAGCGAGCCTTTCCTCATCCTGCCCGGTATCGGTGAGATTTCGGCCCCCGACGAGCCTGAGTGCGTGCTGTCGGCCCAGTTCGCGCGCGACCAGCTCGCGGCCCTTGTTGCCGATGCGGACGGCCGGGCCCGCAGCCAGGCAGACCCGTTCGAGGCGCTTGCGGCCGTGCCGCACGTCTTTGGGTTCGACGCGTATGGGTGCCTCTCGGCGGTGCGCCCCCTGTTCAGCCTGGCGAGCGGGCCGTTCGCCAAGGAAGGGGCGGCATGCGAGGTGGAGCTTGACCGGCGCCTGCTTCCCAAGGACGGCCAGGCCGTGCTTGCGGCACGCCGGGTATGCGACCTGGGAATCTTTGAAGGGGCGGCCCGCAAGGACGAGGCCCGCCGAATCATGGAGAGCTTCGAGGGGGGCGACAGCCTTGCTGCAATCGCCCAAGCCCGCGACGCGTGCGCGCGTACGGAGAACCCGCTTATGCGCTCCGCCCTCATGCGTGTGATTGAGGGCATTGCGACCGACGCCATCGAGGCTGGCTCGCATGACGAGGCCGCCGAGACGCTTGACGACATCTACGGCCTTCAGGCCCGGATGAACGAGGCGGCCGAGGCGGTGGGCAAGAGGCCGCGCGAGGCCCGTCGCGTCCTGGAGGGCATGGTGAGCGACGTCGAGCTGAACGGATGGTTCGACGACTCCAAGACTCGGTGCTTCCGCTACTTCGACTCGTATGCGGCGCGCGCCCTCTATGCCCTGCGCTGTGCCGATGACCTTGCCGGGCGCGACCTCGCCTTGTGCGCCGACGAGTATTACCTGGCACATTACCGCCTCTCCACGCTGCTTGGCGACGATTTGGACAGCGCCGAGGACGCGATCGCCCATGCGCGGCGTTGCGTCGAGCTGGCGCCCGGCGTGGCCGCAAGCCACCTGCGCCTCGCGCGCTGCTATTTCTCGATGTTCGACTACGCAAGCGAGATCGAGGAGTTGAAAAGCGCCCTGCGCATCATCTGGAACCCCAAGGACCTGGGCCTTGCGCTCTACTGGCTTGCATACGCCTTCGCCATGACCGACAAGACGGACGCCGCCATGGCCTGCTACCAGCGCTGCGTTGCCTACGACCGCTCGCTTGCCGAGGTCGCCTCTGCCGAGTTGTCCGACTTCGCCAAACGCACGGGATGCGAGCTCAAGACGTTCACCGAGCGCGAGGCCCAGCTTGCGATGAAGGGGGAGGGCGTCGACCTCGACGTCTATCGCGAGAACGTCGACTTCCTCACGAAGGACGCCGGCATCGCCCTCGAGGCGGGCAACAAGGGGCTTGCCTACAAGCTGCTGGGGGCGGCGGGCATGGGTGCGCACGACGACGCTTTGGCCCCTGTGCTCAGCTCGCTTGAGGCGTGAGGGCCGTGGACGCTTATGGGATGGGGTGGAAAACATGGATTTGACGAGCAAGCTGCTCTCGTTCGGGCGTAAGGCGCGCCTTGAGGCCGAGCGTGCCATCGACCAGGTCGCACCGAAAGTGCGCGATGCCGCTGCGCAGGCTCCCGAAGCGGCCGAACATGCGGTTCAGGCCGCCGTGCGGGCTGGGCGCGGAGCGGCGCAGGCGGCCCAAGAGGCTGCGGCCGCCGCCGTGCCGGGCGTGAGGAAGACCGTGGAGCGCGCGGCCCCGGCGGTGAAGGAGGCCGTGGAGAAGGCCGCCCCCGCCGTCGCCGACGCCGCCATCGAGGCCGCGCAGTCGGCAGCGTTTGCCGCGCTCAAGGGCAAGCGGCCCGCAAGCGTCGTGATGAGCGCCGCGACAAACGCCGCCAAGTCGGCCGCGGGGCGCGTGGGCAAGACGGCAGCCAAGACGGTCGCCGAGGTCGCGGTGAAGAACGCGGCCGACATGCGCGAGGCAGACGCCCGCGCCCATACGGTCCACAACGACCGCACAGGCCAAGATGTCGTGGTCGAGGCCTATGTCAAGGGGCCGAACGGCGCGCGCGACTACGCGCGGGTCTACCCCAAGGGTGCGAAGGACGACTTCGGCCCCGTAGGCAACAAGGCCGTGGGGGCGTTGCTCATCATGGCTGGCTTGCCCATGCTTGTGCTGCCGGGCCCCGGCGCCGCAGCCATTGCGGCGGGCATGTACTACCTGCGCAAGGCCGCTCCCGACGACGTCGTGCACGTCGACGTCGAGGTGGGGCAGGCCGAAAGGGGCGAGCCTGGCTCACACGACGGCCAAACCGGCCCTCAGGCGCGCGCATCGCAAGAGACGAACCAGAAAAAGGAAGACTGACGATATGAGCGATTTCATCCCCGAAGACCTGATGACCGGCAACCCCACCATCTCCGTGCGCTGGCGGCTGCACAAGTGCGCGCTCCCCCTCAAGAGCCGCCACCTGCACGCCTTCGAGTCGCGCGGCCTCACAGCGGGGCTCAAAAGCTGGGCGCGCCAGCATATCGAGTGGACGCTGGCGGAAGGCTCGCTCAAGGAGCCCAACGGCGTCATGACCTTTGTGGTGGACGACCAGGGCCGCGCCGTCATGGGCGTGGAGCCTTATGTGGGACTGCCGGCTATGGAGGCCCGCGCCCTCATGGCCCGTGCCGACGAATACGCCGACGACGCCGTTCCCGGCGAGGTCGTCTGGTTTGCGCACGAGGAGGCGGGGACGACGGCGCTGGTGGCGCGCGTCGGGCAGGACAAGGCGCTTTCGGGCGCGAACTCCCTCATCGCCGACCTTGCCAAGACGCTCAAGATGAGCGTGGCGTTTGACCCTGCGGCCCAGGCGCAGGCGGGCGACGAGGTGATGCTCGTGAGCGACGAGCACGGCGTCGTGGGCGCGCAGGATGCCTCGGGCCCCGCCGTTGAGCGTTTCTCCTCCTATTACAACAGGCTTGTGGGGCAGACGAAGCCGGACGCCTACGACAGGGGAAACCTGGGGATCATCTAGTGCTTACAGCCCGTTGACGACGCAGGTGGGGCGCTGCCCGGCCTCGACGGCGGCGACGTTCTCCCACATGTGGGCTTGGCCTCGGCGCATGCTGCCGGTGGTGATGCCGCCCAAATGAGGGGAGAAGAGGACGTGCTGCGACGCCTCCTGCGAAAGCTGGAGCAGGGGGTTTGTGAGCTCGACAGGCTCGGGGTGGACGGTGTCGAGGCCCGCCCCGGCCAGATGGCCCGACTCAAGCGCGGCCGCGAGCGCCTCGTTGTTCACAAGCTGGCCGCGGGCGGTGTTCACGAGGTAAGAGCCTTTGCGCATCTTGGCGAGGAAGGGGGCGTCTACCATGCCGGTCGTCTCGGGCGTCACGGCGCAGTGCAGGCTCACGATGTCCGAGCCTGCGAGCAGCCCGTCGAGCCCCGCGTACTCGACGCCCAGCTTGCGCTCCAGCTCCGCGCTTTTGCGCGAGCGGTTGGCGTAGAGCACGCGGCAGCCGAAGGCCGCCAGGCGCGCCGCCGTGGCCTGTGCGATGGCCCCCATGCCCACGAGGCCCACCGTGCAGTCGGCCAGGTCGGTGATGCCCTCGCGCATGAAGCGCGTCTTGACCTCCATCTGCCGGCCCTGCCGCACGGCGGCGTCGCTTGTGGTCACGCTGCGCAAAAGGCCGAGCATGAGCAGGATGGTCTGCTCGGCCACGGCGCCTGCGTTCATGCCTGCGTTGTTGCATACGAAGATACCGTGCTCGGCCGCGCATGCGCAGTCGAAGCTGTTGTAGCTCACGCCCTCGCTTTGGATGAGGGCGAGCCTGGGCAGCCGCTCGATGAGATCGGCGTTCACCTCGGCGATGGCGTCGGCGATGAGGATCTGCGCGTCGGGCATGGCAGCCACGACCTCGTCGTTTGTGGCCCCGCGCCCCAGGAAGACGACGTCGGGGGAGTCGACCCTGGTGTTGTCGGGCAGTATCCGCTTGTAATACGCCTTGTCGCCCAGCACGCAAATCTTCATGTGACTCGTCCTCTCATGATATGAAAAAGCCTGCCCAAGCATACACCTGGGCAGGCCCAAAACCGGCTTCATTGGAATTGGAGCAAGGAAGAAGGGATGGGCCCTTGATTTGCAAGTTCATCCGAACAGTTCTCTAACTCATCCGAACATGTGCGGCTGAGTCTGGGAACCTGAACCCC
>CAKUKJ010000136.1 GCA_934662525.1 uncultured Coriobacteriales bacterium
TCCTTGACCAGACGCCGCAAATTGAGGCAATATATCCTCTGCACTTGCGCGGCGTTACCTCAGCTGGATAGAGGGTCTGACTACGAATCAGAACGTCACAGGTTCGAATCCTGTACGCCGCACCACTTGAAATTGGAAGCCAGTTCCTTCGGGAGCTGGCTTTTTTCGTTTCTAACCGCTATCTCACACCACCGCCGCATGCATCGCCACACTCCAGAATCGTTTGCCCATATACGGCAAGCGCGACAATGGTGCATTCCTTGAGATGGGCAGCCCGCGTCAAACGAGGCTGTTTTTTGGGGTATAACTGCGCATATTACATTTTTGACACAGAGTCAAAACCAGCTTGACACATGGCGGGAGAGGCATGGCACAGGAAGACAACGCGCAGACGCGGCAGGACAACGGGCTGTTTCTCGGCCTCGATGTGGGCTCGACCACCGTCAAGGCATGCGTATGGGACAAAAACGCCGACAAGGTGGTCTACACCGACTATCGCCGGCACGGGGCCAACCAGGCTGCCTGCCTCAAGGAGGTGTTGAAGGCCCTCTCCTGCGCGCTGCCTGTGATGCCGACGCGCGCCGCCATCTGCGGATCGGGCGGCAAGGTGCTCGCCGAGGAGCTCGACATCCCCTTCGTGCAGGAGGTCGTGGCAAACTCCATCGCCATCCGCAAGCTCTACCCGCAGGTGCGCTGCGCCATCGAGCTGGGCGGCCAGGACGCAAAGGTCGTCTTCTTCCAGGAGGACCCGAAAACAGGTGAGACGAGCGTCTCCGACATGCGCATGAACGGCACGTGCGCCGGCGGCACGGGCGCCTTCATCGACGAGATCGCCTCGCTTCTCGACACGCCCGCGCCCGAGTTCAACGCGCTTGCCGAGCGCGGCACATGCGTCCACGACATCTCGGGGCGCTGCGGCGTCTACGCCAAGACCGACATCCAGCCCCTGCTCAACCGCGGCGTGCCCAAGGAGGACCTGGCCCTCTCGTGCTTCCACGCCATCGCCAAGCAGACCATCGGCGGCCTGGCGCAGGGCCGCGAGCTCGAGCCGCCCATCATCTTCGAGGGCGGGCCCTGCACGTTCAACCCCGTGCTCGTGCGCGTCTTCAAGGAGCGCCTGGGCCTCACCGACGAGCAGGCCGTGGTGCCCGAGCACCCCGAGACCATCGTGGCCTTCGGCGCGGCGTTGTCGCTCTCCTCGCTGTTTGCCGACGACGGCCGCGCCTTCGACGCCGCCTCGTGCATCGAGACGCTCACGGCCTTCAAGGGCCGGCGCACCGACACGCTCGAGGAACTGGAGCCGCTTTTTGCCGACGACGGGGAGCTCCAGCGCTTCAGGGCGCGCCACCGCCTGGCCCAGCGCCCCCACGCCGCACCGGTGCCGGGATCGACCACCTATGCCTACCTGGGCATCGACTGCGGCTCCACCACCACCAAGCTCGTGCTGATGGACGACGACGCCCATCTCATCCACTCGTTCTACGCGTCCAACGAGGGCGAGCCGCTTGAGGTGGTGCGCCGCGCCCTGCTCGACGTGCGCGACGTCTTTGAGCGCGCCGACGCCAAGCTCGTCATCCGCGCCGTGGGCACCACCGGCTACGGCGAGCAGCTATGTGCCCGCGCCCTGGGCGCCGACTGCCACGTGGTGGAGACCGTGGCGCACGCCCAGGCCGCCAAGCTCTACTCCCCCGAGGTGTCGTTCATCCTCGACATCGGCGGGCAGGACATGAAGGCCATCTGGCTTGACCACGGCATCGTCACGAACATCACGGTGAACGAGGCCTGCTCAAGCGGCTGCGGCAGCTTCCTGGAGAGCTTCGGCGCCACGCTGCACATCCCCGTGGAGCAGATCGCCGCGCACGCGTTCGCCTCAAAGAGCCCGGCCAACCTGGGGTCGCGCTGCACCGTCTTCATGAACAGCTCCATCGTAAGCGAGCAGCAGGCGGGCAAGAACGCCGACGACATCATGGCGGGGCTGTGCCGCTCCATCGTGGAGAACGTCTTCACCAAGGTCATCCGCATGTCGAATATGGACCGTCTGGGCGACCACATCGTGGTGCAGGGCGGCACGTTCAGAAACGACGCAGTTCTGCGCAGCTTCGAGAGGTACGTGGGCCGCGACGTCACGCGCGCGCCCTATCCCGAGCTCATGGGCGCCCTCGGCGCGGCCCTGCTCACGCGCGACCACGTGGAGCAGCAGGTGGGCCGCGAGGGGGCCATCTCGGGGGCATGGAAGACGGGCTTCGTCGGAATCGACGCGCTCGACGACGGCACGGTCGAAACAGGCGGCGCACCGAGGGCGGACAAGCCCTGGTACACGCGCACGGCAAACAACGTGTGCCCGCATTGCTCGAACCACTGCTCGCGCACGGTGGTGGAGTTCTCCAACGGCAGGGCATGGGTCACGGGCAACCGCTGCTCGCGCGGCGCCGAGCTGGGCGACACGCCCGCCGCAAGCAAGCAGAAGGAGGCCCCGAACCTCTTTGACGAGCGTATGCGCCTGCTTCGGCGCGACTACGAGGTGACGCCGCTGCACGCCAAGCGCGGCGAGACCGTGGGCATCCCGCTCGTGCTGAGCTACTGGGACACGCTGCCGTTTTGGAAGACGTTCTGGCAGGCGCTCGGCTTTGATGTGCGCGTGAGCAGCCCCTCCACCAGGAAGATGTATGAGGAGGGCCTGCCGGCCGTCACGTCAGACACCGTGTGCTTCCCCGCCAAGCTCGTGCACGGCCACATCCGGTCGCTGGAGCGGGCGGGCGTCGACTTCATCTTCATGCCTACCATCACCACGGTCGAGCCGCAGAACCCCCACGCCACGAGCGAGAGCATGTGCGCCGTGGTGAAGGGCTACCCCATGGTGGTGCGCAACTCCGACAACCCCCAGGAGCGCGGCACGCGTTACGAGAACCCGCTCTTCCACTGGCACACCGAGGCCGACCGCATGCGCCAGCTCTGCGAGTATATGGCATCTGCCTGGGATGTAGACGAGGAGACGTGCAAGGCCGCCATGGCGCAGGGAGACGCCGCCCAGGCAAGCTTCTCGGCGGCCCTGCAGGCGCGCGGCGCAGTCGTCATCGAGCAGGCAAAGAAGGCCGGCAAGTACGCCGTCGTGCTCGCCGCGCGCCCCTACCACAATGACCCGCTCGTCCATCACGGCCTGCCCGAGCTCTTCAGCCGCGAAGGCATCCCCGTGGTGTGCGCCGACGCCGTGCCGGGCGTGGGCGAGGTGGACCTGTCGCACTCCATCATCGACATCGTGAACAACTACCACGCGCGCATGCTCGCCTGCGCCACGCTTGCCGCACGCGACGAGGGGCTGGAGTACGTGCAGCTGGTGAGCTTCGGCTGCGGGCACGACGCCTACCTCACCGACGAGATCATCCGCCTCATGCACGAGATCTCGGGCAAGGTGCCGCTCGTGGTGAAGCTCGACGAGTCCGACGTGTCGGGGCCCCTGCGCATCCGCGTGCAGTCGTTCATCCAGACGACCGCGATGAGGCGCGCCTCGGGAGCGGCCCTGGAAGTGCACGACCTGCCCGACCCCTACTCGCGCAAGTTCACCCGCGACGACATGGGCAAGACCATCCTTGTGCCCAACACCTCGCACGCCTTCTCGCGCATCATGGCGGCTGCCATGGCGGGCACCAAATACAAGGCGGCGCCCCTCGAGGTGGGCCGCGAGGAGGCTATTCGCCTGGGCAAGAAGTACGTGCACAACGACATCTGCTTCCCGGCGCAGATCGTGATCGGCGAGGCGCTGGCGGCGCTCGAGTCGGGCAAGTACGACACGCACGAGGTGGCCATCGCCATGGCCAAGTACGTGGGCGACTGCCGCCTCACGCACTACGTGGCGCTGCTGCGCCGCGCGCTCGACGACGCGGGGTACGACTACGTGCCCATCGTGAGCAACGACGACGAGGACTCGCACAACATCCAGCCCGGCTACACCTTTGGCCTGGGAGGCTCGGTGCGCATCGTCACGATGCTGCCCATGATCGACGCGCTTGAGGAGCTGCTGCGCAAGATACGCCCCTACGAGCTGGCCGAGGGCACGGCCGACGCGGCGTTCGAGCGCGGTATGGACTACATCGTGGACGGCATGCGCAAGGGTGGCATCCCAGGGTGCGAGCGCGGGTTCAAGCATGCCATCGCCGAGATGAAGAAGGTGCCCTACGACAGGTCGCACCCCCGCCCCCGCGTGCTCATCGTGGGCGAGTACCTGCTCAACTTCCACCCCGGTGCCAACCGCGACATCGAGCTCTACCTGGAGCGCAACGGCATGGAGGTCGTCGAGGCCAAGATGAGCGACGTCATCCAGAAGACGTACTTCTACATGGACGCCCAGGTGCGCGAGTACAAGATCGATGAGCCGTTTATGCAGAAGGCCTGGTGGCGCGTGGCGAACAGCGTCTTCGACCTGGCACATGACGCCTGCGACCGCATCGCGTGCGCCCACCCCCTCTATGAAAGGCCGCCGCGCCTGCGCGACGTCACCAAGGCGAGCGACCCGGTGATCCACCACACGTTCGACGCAGGCGAGGGCGTGCTCATCCCGGCCGAGATCATGCATCACGCGGCGCATGGGGTGAACAACTTCATCATCCTGCAGCCGTTCGGGTGCCTGCCCAACCACGTGGTGGGGCGCGGCATCGTGAAGCGTCTCAAGGAGATGTACCCTCAGGCGAACATCCTGGCGCTCGACTACGACCCCGACACGAGCTTCGCCAACATCGAGAACCGTCTTCAAATGTTGATCATGGAAGCGCAGAGGTAATGGATTGTCTCAGCAAGCAGTAGAGCAAGCGGCAAAAACCTATCCCTGGCGGGTGCTGTCGGGTTCGGCGCTCAAGTGGATCGCCATCGTGTGCATGGTGGTGGACCATATCGCGGCCGTGTTCGTGTACGACTACTACCGCTCGACGCTCTACGACCCCGCCGTGACCTCGTCGGCTGTGTACCAGGCGTATTACTGGATGCGCGTGGTGGGGCGCATCACGTTCCCCATCTTTTGCTTCGAGCTGGTGGAAGGGTCGCAGCATACACGGAGCTTCCCGAAGTACGCGCTGCGGCTTCTCGTGTTCGCGCTGATAAGCGAGGTGCCCTACGACCTGGCGCTGCACGCCGACGACGCGAGCTGGACCGACCACCTCAACATCATGGTGACGCTGCTCGTGGCATTGCTGCCCATGTGGGCGGGAGAGGCGAGCCAGAAACGGCTGCATCTGCCCTGGTGGGCAGGGAAGCTGGTGGCGGCTGCGGTGATGGCGGCATGCTACTGGGCGTGCGAGAACCTCATTCATCCCAGCTATGAGGGATACGGCATCCTGCTGGCAGGCGTCATGTACCTGGGCAAGGAGTCGCGCCTGGCGCAGTTCATCCTCGCTGCGCTCGTCACCTTCTTGCATGGCAACGAGATTCAGATGTGGTGCGTCCTGGGAGTGGCGCTGGCCTGCCTGTTCTACAACGGCAAGAAGGGCCATATGAACAAGTGGGTCGCCTACACGTTCTATCCCGGGCACCTGCTCGTCATCGCCATCGCGGCCGGCACGTTCACCTGGCCGCTGTTCGCAAAGCTGTTCCTGTAAGCGCAGCTGAAAGGACTTCCATGCTCAACGTCGTGCTGTTTCAGCCCGAGATTCCCTCCAACACCGGCAACATCGGGCGCACGTGCGTCGTGACGGGGGCGCGGCTGCACCTCATCAAGCCATACGGCTTTCAGCTCACCGACGCCGCGCTCAAACGGGCCGGCATGAACTACTGGCACAATCTCGACGTGCGCGAATATGAGGGCTGGGAGGACTTCCTTGCGCGCAACCCCGAGCTAGAGACACATCCCGAGCGGCTGCACCTGCTCACGAAGCGCGCGAGCCACGTATACACGCAGGCCACCTACCACGACGGGGACTACCTGGTGTTTGGCCGCGAGAGCACAGGCATAGACGCCGACATCCTCGCAAGCCTGCCGCAGTGCTGCGAGCGCATCCCCATGCTGCCCGACGCCATGGCGCTCGACGACGGGCCGGCCTGGCATGCCCACCACGAGGAACTCGCCGGGCAGGACGCCCCCGCCTCCACCACGCGGCCCGACATCTGCGGCAACTTCGTGCGCACCGGGTTTGCAGGCATCTCCTCGCTCAACCTCTCAAACTCCGTGGCCATCGTGCTCTACGAGGCCCTCAGGCAGACGGGCTACCCAGGGATGGAGTAAGCAGGGCGTCCTGATCAGCCGGAAGATTGTTGCAGTCCATCAACTCGATAAGGCGGTCTATATCCACCGCATAGTTCGGCTTTCCATGCAGTTCGTACCTTTTGAGATATTCCTGGCATGAACGAATTATCTCGGGCGCATTCTCATCAACTATCGCTTGGATAGTCTCATAGTAGGGGTTGCCCTCGGTGCGGAAGCGTTGCCAATACCGTTTCTCAACAGGAAACATCTTTATATAGTGGATGCCATGCCTGTGTTTAGGTTTTGTCGTAGGCCGCGGAGGCAGTGCGAAATACTGGTCTTTCGGGACGTTGGGAGCAATGTTAGAACGAAAGGGAACGGCAAAATCCCTCTTGACGCCTCAAAAAAGCAAAGAGACAACGATCAGACACGGTCTGCCCTGCTTCTGCATGAACTCGCGATCGCCGCAGGCAAATTTCAGATAGTCATCTGATATGGAAACTATCTTCACCCTGCAGCCCTCTCATCGAAATGGGGC
>CAKUKJ010000137.1 GCA_934662525.1 uncultured Coriobacteriales bacterium
TCGGAGCCATCTTCACGCACGGCCTGCGCGCTTGCCAAAAAGGCACGCGCCTCCGAGCAGGCAACCTCGAACACCGATGTGGCAGGGTAGCCGAACAAGCCGGCCGAGATGAGAGGGAGGGCGACGCTGCCTGCACCCAGGCTTGCCGTCAGCTCCAACGCGCTGCGGTAGGCAGCGCGCAGAAGCCTCTCCTCGCCATGCCGGCCGTCAATCCAACGCGGCCTGCGAGTGGACGATCCACTTCGCGCTCAGGCCGAACGCCGGTGTGTAAACGGCGCGCCCCGTGGGGCAGGGAGCAATCGCCGCACAGGCGGCGCCGAGCGCCTCGGCTCCGGCAGCCTTAAAGATGGCTCCGCACACGCCGCCGCCGGCAAGCAGCCTCTCGTTGGCCGCGTTTACGATGACGTCTGTCTTCATATGGGCGATATCGTTGCGCACGACGAAAAACGGCATGACTGATTCCAATCTTTTCCAGCTTGCTGCCTTTTTGCTGCCTTGGGAAGTATACGGCGCAATCGCCCGCGAGGATGCACGCCAAAGCAGGACAACGCCTCCGTGCTGCCGTGCCTTTGCCTCTTTGCCTATGCCCGCTTCGGTGCCCTCGCTCCCCCAAGGCTCCTCCCGCGCGCTATCATAGCGCGTGCATGCCTTTGGCGATGGCGCATAGAGACGGGATATCAGCGGTGTTCAACTGGGGAAACACGCTCGTCATAGCGAATCCGGCAGCGCAGAGCGGGCGCGGGGAATCTGGAGCACGAAAGGTCGGGCAGGCCCTTGAGGAGGGAGCTGCGCCCGTCTCATCATACGCGCTGCACCTCACATCACGGCCGGGCGAAGCCGTCGAGGTGGCCGCAGAGGCATGCAGGTATGACACCGTGCTTGTGCTGGGCGGCGACGGCGTCATCCACGAGGCGGTGAACGGCCTCACGCGCATCGACGCGGACGCGAGGCCCCGCCTGGGCGTACTCCCTTTGGGCTCGGGCAACGACTTTGCGCGCACGTTGGGAATCGCGGCGCGAAACAACCCAGTGGCGGCGCTTCGCGAGCTTGCCCGCGACGGCGCCGAGCAAACACTTGACCTGGGATTTGTCAAAAGCGACGTGGAACCCAACGGCATCTGGTTCATGCAGACGCTCTCGTTTGGCCTCGACGCCGCCATCGCGCTGGGCTCCATGGAGACACGCAAAGCGACGGGCGCGCACGGCACGCGGCTCTTCGGCGCGCTGGGCCTCGACGTGTTCGCGCACAACCGCAGGCCGTTCCCCTACACGGCAAGGCTGTGGGAGACGCCCGAGGGCAGCCCGGTCGACCTGGCAGGCGAGGAGCTGATTTTTGCCGTGCAGGTGGGTCCCACCTACGGCGGGGGCTTTCGCATCTGCCCGGGCGCCTCCCCCACCGACGGGTTCTTGAGCGTCTGCCGCAACGTCCGCGTCCCCAGCCTGCCGCACACGCTCGCCCTCTTCATGCGGGCGCGCCTGGGCCTGCATGCCGGCTCGTCGGCAGTGGAGTTTCGCCGCGCGGCGCGCATCGAACTCGCCTTCGCCCGCCGTGTGCCTCCCTGCCAGGCCGACGGCGAGCCCGTGCATGGCACGCGCTATGAGATATCGAGCGTCCCCCGCGCGCTCAAGGTCATCACGGGAAGCAAGCGCCGAGGAACCGTGGACTAACTCGCCGGTCCCTCACGACGCCATCCCGACGCCCCTTGCATATGCGCCGCGCTCAGGGCTACCCCTCCATAGCCTCGGCAATCGCCTCGGCGGCCTGTACTTGCTGGTCATGTGCGGAGATAGTCGCCTCGCCGTCGCCGTCCTGGGGGCCGTAGTCTGCAAATCCGGCATGGTTGCCGCCCTCAATCACCAGCGTTTGGGCGCCGCTGGGCAAGTTGGCCTCGCACTCTGCGAGCTTCTGACGGTTGAGCACCCCGTCGGCGCTGCCGTACATCGTCTCGACCTTCAGGCCAGTTCCAGAAAGGTCGGCCGTGGAGTACGCGGCAAGCAGGGCGACGCCGGCGAGCTTGTCGGGGTTGTTGGCCGCAAACTGGGCGGCCATGGCACCGCCGAGCGAGTGGCCACCCACCCACCAGGTGCCCACATGCGGATAGGCAGCCATCACGTCGCCTGCCGCGTTTACATCGAAGAAAGCGAAGTTGAACGGCATCTTCACCACGGCACAGAACACGCCGCGCTGCGCCAGCTCGCATGCAAGGGGCACATAGGCCGCCGGGTCGACCTTGGCCCCGGGATACAGGATGAGCCCGT
The DNA here is from genome assembly GCA_934662525.1 of uncultured Coriobacteriales bacterium. Classification (GTDB taxonomy): domain Bacteria; phylum Actinomycetota; class Coriobacteriia; order Coriobacteriales; family UMGS124; genus UMGS124. The sequence goes on from CAKUKJ010000137.1 coordinate 2,259, forward strand.
GGGCAGCTTCCTGGTCGCCCACCGCATATGCCGCGGGGGTCTCGACCACGGGCACCGCCGACTCTTCCGCCTCACCTGCCTCGACAAGCCCGACCGCAGTGCTGCCGGCATGGTAATAGTCGGCCGCGTACACCGCAAACGCCACGCAGCATGCCGCCAGCACAGCCATAATCCCAACCGCAACCCGCTTGACCCACGTATGCATGCCCACTCCCATAGTCGCCCGTTGCATCAAGTTCGTTTGCACATGAGCCCGCATCATAGCGCGTTGCTGCGACTTCAACGAGGCAGACACGGGCCAAGTCCATACGAAGGCCCAGCCACCCATGAGGGCAGCCGGGCCTTGATGCAACATTATTCAAGACGGCAGGAACCGCAGCGCCGAGCCTTACTTCTCGGGAGCTGCCTCGCCCTCAGCGGGAGCCGCCTCGCCCTCAGCGGCAGCGTCGGCAGCGGGAGCGTCACCGGCGCCCTCGGCGTCGCCGCCGGCGGTCGGGGCCGGGCCCATGCCGCCCTTGTCGGACTGCTTGGGCTCGGCGTTGTTCTTGCCCAGCGTGGTGGCCTCGTCGAGGTCGCCCGTGGCCAGGAACTCACCCAGCGTGTAGCCCAGCGTGAGGCACATGCCGATGGACACGCCGTTCATGATGCCGTTGTAGCCCATGGGGAAGCGGCCGCCGCAGGTGTTGCCACAGGCGTACAGGCCCTTGATAGGCTCGAAGCCCTGGCCCTGAACCTGCTGGTCACCGGTGCAAAGCAGGCCGGAAGTAGCAACGAGCGAGCCGCCGCCCACGCGCTTGGAGCCCACGAAGCCGTAGAAGGGCGGCGTTGCGATGGGCCACAGCATCTCGGGGTCGCGACCGAACTCCTCGTCGAGGCCCGCGTCGTGCGCGGCGTTCCAAGCCTCGATCTCGGCGATGGCGTTTGCGGCCACGCCCTCCTCCATGCCCATGTAGGAGAACAGCTCCTCCAGGGTGTCGGCGCAGTAGAGGTACTTGCCGCTCGTGTCGTCGCCGTCGGCGCCGGTGCCCTGCGCGGCCTCCATGTACTCGCCGATCTGGTTGACGGAGTCCTCATGCCAATCCTTGAGGGCGAGGTGGCCGGCGATCTGGTTGAGCAGCACGGTCTTCCAGTCGGAGTCCCACACGCTGTAGATGATGTCGCCGGGCTGGCGGGCGACGGCGCAGCCGGAGAGCAGCGGTCCGCCGTAGGCCTCGTTGCAGAAGCGCTTGCCGTATTTGTTGAGCCAGATGGTCTCGGCGCCCTCCATCGGGCTCATCGGGAAGCTGGCATGGCTGCCCATGTCTCCGCCGGTGCCGATCTCCACCTTGGCGCCGATGCGCATGGCCATCGCAATGCCACTGCCGTCGCGGCCCGACATGGCCGAGCAGTCCTTGTACTCGCCCAGCGCGTAGTTCTCCGCACAGATGGCGTTGTACATCTGGGAGTTCGAGCCGATGTCGCCGCAGGCAAGCACGACCGCGTCGGCGTCGATCTCGATGTAGGAACCGTCGGCAGCCTCGCAGATGACGCCCGTGACCTCGGTGCTGTCGTCGTTGTGCACAAGGCGGACGGCCTTGGTCTCGTACATGAACTGAGCGCCGGCGTCCTTGGCCTTCTGCTGGCTGCGGATAACGGCCTCCTGCAGGCCCACCGAGCCGCCGAAGTTGGGCGTGCCCACATACGAGGTGAAGATGCCCTTCTTGTAGTTGTAGCCGTCCACGACGGGCCAGTTGAGGCAGACGATGTCGGCCTTCTCCTCGTCGGTGAAGCCGTCGATGAACCAGTCGAACGCCTCGCCGGAGCGATAGGCGAAGTCGCGCACGAACTTGGGGTTGGCGCGGCCGGCGCCGTAAATCTGATACTCGTTCATAAACTCGGTCTCGTCGTAGCGAGGCACGCCGTTGATGTCCATCTGCCAGGAGGAGTTGAGATGGCCCACGTCGTTGCCGAGAACCATGAAGTTCTCCTCGGTCTGCGGGTCGACCACGATGACGTCGGCGCCGAGCTCGGCGGCATGGCGGGCGACGGCAGTGCCGGCATGGCCTGCGCCGCACACGACGATGTGGGTCGTGTAGGTCTGGGCGATGTCAGTGATCTCGGGCTCCTCGCCGAGCCAGCCGGCGCCGAGCACCTCGCCCATCGTCTTGCCCTCGTTGCCGCTGAACTGCATGCCGGCCGTAGCGGTGGCCTCGGCGGCAGCGGCATCGCCCTCGGCCGCAGGAGCACCGGCGGGCGCCTCCTCGGCAAGTGCCGTGCCTGCCACGGCGGCCGCCGCAACGGCTGCGCCGGCGCCGGCCACAAACCCGCGGCGCGTCATCGACGCGGGCAGCGGAATGGCGCCGCGAACCTTCGAAAGCTCGTTTACAACCTGTGCCTTGTTCATGTCTGATCCCTTTCTCATGTCTGGGATATCCGATGTGGCGGGCCGTGCTCCCCGCCGGGCATCTGCCACACTAGGCGCGCACTCATGCCCCGGACATTGCTCGCAGATGGTGAATTTGCCAGAACCCGAACCTCACCACGAGATGGTTAGATGGTATCTATCAGGCATTTCAAGAGAAAAGGGGAGTGAAATCGCACAAACTTGGTATCGCGCTGGCGGGCGCGGCGCACTATGATGGGTCACATCTCAAGCGGCGTTTGAATAGGGAGACACGTGCTACAAGGCAACACAACCGATACGCGCAAAGGTGCGGCATGCACGGATGAGACCGGCGAGAACCCCGGCGCACGGGCGCATCTCGCCTCGCACGCGTGGTTCCTCCCTTTCACCACACTGCGTACGCGCATCACCGAACTCGTAGGGCTCGCTTGCATGATGTCGTGGGTGGAGCTGCTCTTCTGCTTCGAGGGGGTGCTGCGAGACAAGGTCGAGCTTGCAGGCGGCCTTGTGCACGACCCCCTGCTTCGGGCGGCCACCCTCACGGCAGCGGCGGCGTTCGCGCTCGCCGCATGGTCGGACAAACGTAAGCCCCAACCCGCGAGCGAGGCCTCTCGGATCATGCGACCGGCATGGCCCATAGCAGCCGTCGGCGGCATCTGCTCGGCGGCGGCAACGCTGCTCGCAGGCTTCTGGCCAACCGCCCCCATCCCCCTTCCGTGTCTTGCGGGAGTCGGGGCGGGCGTCTTCATCGCCTGGGGCACCCTCTCATGGGGCACCCGTCTCGCCACGTGCGACCTGCGCGCGGCGTTGCTGCTTGTATCGGCTGCCGCCTGCTTGCAATGGCTGCCGCTTCTCATCGTGCCGACTCTTCCCGCCGCCGCGCAGGCGGCAATCGTCGCGATGCTGGCGATAGGCACATGCCTGGGGCTCGCAGATGATACCGACCGCTCAACCGGGCACGCGGCACGCCAGCCGGCCGCCCCCGACGAAGAGCGTCCCTCCCACAGCAAGCTCGGGGCACTTGCAGGCATGGTGCTCGCGTTCTCCGCCGTCATCGAATTTATGTGGTGCTTCTTCATCAAGATGCTGCCCGGCAGGCTCGGCATCGAGCTTTTTCCGCTCGTCTTTGCCTGCGTCATCGTTGCGACCGCGCTCGTCATGGCGGCCTGCCTCGCCGTTATGGAACGCCAGCGCGGATATCGGCTCGAGCTCTACTACCGGCTCATGATGTTGTTCTGCCTGTGCGGCGTGGCGGCGACGGGCGTGGCCGCGCCTGGTGACTCCCCCGCGCAGCAGTTCGCCATGTACACCCTTGTCTACCTGGGATACTCCTTGTCGGGCCCCACACTGTGGCTTTTGTCGCTTGGGTATGTCCACATGCGCAGAACACCGCCGGCCAAGGTGCTGAGCTGCGTCTTTGCCTGCAAGTACCTGGGTCTCTTCTGCGGCTTTAGCGCCGTGGACGTCATGGGCGTCCTCGGGGTTGGAGAAGCCGCCGGGCCGGCCCTCGTGTCTGGGGCAGTTCTCGTCTGCGTGGCCGTGCTCGGCGTCGCCTATCTGCTCGTCTTCCCCGAGCGCGACCTGCTGTCGCTGTCTCCTTTGCTCTTCGGCCTCACCTCGGAGTCGCTCGACCAACGCTGCCGCCAGATTGCAGCCGAGCACTGCCTCACGCCCCGCGAGACGGAGGTCTTCACGCTGCTGGCCCGCGGGCGCGACGTGGGTTTCATCTGCGAGGAGCTGTGCATCTCGCGCAACACCGCCAACGCCCACCGCAAGGCCATCTTCTCCAAGCTCGGCATCCACTCCCAACAGGAGCTTCTCGACGCCGTGGAAGAGGGGCGCGGCGGGGATTAGATGGCGCCCCGCTCACGCCCCATCGATCCCAAAGTCAGGCCTTACCCCAAAATCTCCCGGTCGCAGGCGTCGAGGGCCTCGTCGACGCCGGGGAGGGGCTTGTAGGTGGGATTGCGGACGATGTCGCCGTCGCGGGCGACCATCTTGAGGTGACGCAGGTTCTCAAGGTCATCGAGAGGGTTGCGCCCGCTCACGAT
>CAKUKJ010000138.1 GCA_934662525.1 uncultured Coriobacteriales bacterium
TGGTCGAGCCGACCGAGGCCCAGTGCGACTCCTGGGGCGTCACCACGGCGCCGCAGTCCTACTTCATCATGCCCAATCGTGTGGCCCAGCTTGCCGAGCTCCAGGCCCTGCCCGACGGCGGTTGGGACAAGCCCGGCCACGGCACCATCGGCGTCGTCGTGCGCGACGCGGCCGGCAACGTCGCGGCCGGCACCTCCACGGGCGGCGTGACCAACCAGCAGCCCGGACGTGTGGGCGACTCGCCCATCGCCGGTGCCGGCACCTACGCCAACCAGCAGACCCTGGCCGTCTCATGCACGGGCACGGGCGAGCGCTTCATCCAGGAGTGCGCCGGCTACCAGCTGCATGCCCGCGTGTTGTGGGCGCGCCAGACCCCGACCGACGCCGCCAAGGCCGTGCTTGAGGCCGTGGAGGACCGCGGCGGCGACGGCGGCCTCATCTGCGTCCCCGTGGATGGCGAGGCCGTCATCGCGCACAACGCCTGCGCCCAGATGGACTGGGGTTATGCATACGATGACGTGCGCGTGACCCACAACTAGGGCTTTTCCCGCAGGAAATATACAGAGCCGGATTCTGCTATCAGGCCTTATTCAGAAGGCTGAAACGAAGGGCAGAATCCGGCTTCGCTTTATGCACACAACCCTATATTACAATAGAGCGTTATACGCCATGTCCCCACCCAATTCAGGAGGAAGCGTATGGCGCTCTCAGAAGAGCATAATGCCTGCTCAAGGCCGTGCGGCCGCGCAATTGCGACTGCCGCCCTGGGGCTTGCGATAGTTGCGGGCGCAGCATGGGCGCTCGGCCCCTCCGTCGGCGATGCCCATGCCGACGCGAAGGAGACTTTGGCGCAGCTTCGCCAGGAGGTCTCTGCCAAGAGCCAGGCCTACAACGAGGCGATGGAGGCGACGGCTCAAGCACAATCCGCCGTGGACGAGTGCCGCTCGCGCATCGCCGACATTGAGGCCCGCATTCCCGGGGCCCAGAGCAAGGCTGCAGACGCCATGGTCACACAGTACAAGTACCAGCAGAACTCCGCCGGCCTCATCGACATCGTCCTGTCGTCCGACGGTTTTGAGAGCCTCATTTCCACGCTGACGTACCTCAACACCGTGCAGACCTACACGACCGACCAGCTCACAGGCTTGCTCGACTTGCAGGACGAGCTTGAGCAGGAGCAGGCGAACCTGGAGGGCCTGCTTGCAGACGCCCAGGCAGCTGAGGACGAGGCCGCCCAGGCACTGGCAGACGTGCAGGCTGCGGCCGACGAGGCCGAGGCCCGCGTCGCCGAGGAGGAGGCCGCCCGCCGGGCTGCCCTTGCCGCTGCGGCTGCCGCCGCCCAGCAGGCCCAGCAGTCCACCGTGACGGCGACCACCGACGAGTCCACGGGCGAGACCATCTATATCGAGACGAAGCCCGACGGCACCACCGAGCGTGCCGACGAGTCCCGTGCCGACGAGATACTCAACAACAATGCGAGCCAAGGCACGGGTGACTCGAACGCCTCGGGCAGTACGTCCGGCTCAGACTCGGGCTCCGATTCCAGCTCGGGTTCAAGCGGCTCGGGCAGCTCGGCTGTCGACTCATGGGCGGCGCGCATCGACGCGTACCTGGCAGGCTCGCCGCTTTCCGGCTATGGCCGCGTGTTCGCCGAGGCAGCGCTTGCCTATGGCGTCGATCCCCGCTGGTCGCCTGCCATTTCCTGTGTGGAGTCCACGATGGGGACATACTGCTTCCGCCCCTACAACGCCTGGGGCTGGATGGGCCACAGCTTCTCAAGCTGGGAAGAGGCCATCTGGGCCCATGTGGAGTACCTTGGCTACATGTACGGCGGCCAGCTCACCATGGAGGCTGCCAACACCTACTGCGATCCGGGCGAGGAATGGTATTACGCGGTACTGGGGGAAATGCAGAGCATTTAGGGGCTTCATCTGTCCCGGACGGAGGGGGCGCACCACCTATCTCGCTAAGTCCTCGCAGCGCACAACCCGCGCTGCTGCGGAATCGCTCGATAGGAGGCGCCCCCCTCCTGCCATCTTTGCCTCGTAAAGTGGATAAGGAACCTAAAAACAGGCTAAAAACAGGTGTGTTGGTCAGTATCCGTTGCTGTAGGTACCCAGCACCGTTTTTCCGTCGGATGCGTATAGCGGAACTTCCTTTTCGTCGTACGCTCCGTCGCTTTGCATCTGAAGTGCCTCTTCTGGTGAGGATGGGGTCGATGGGGGAAGGAAGTCTTCCTTCAATATGTAGCCTTCGGTACCATCCTCGCCGACAACAGAAACAAGGTCGGGCATATAGTCGATGACGTCTTTTGAAACGGTTCCCTCTGGGAGATTTTCGTATGCCAGGGCAGAAGAACCGTATGTCTGTCCCTGCTCATTAACCGGGTAATACACGGACCCGACATAGCGCCCGTCCTCTTTGCCGCAGCCCATCATGAACAGACACATGATGGCAAAAAGCAACACACAACAAGATAAGGCAAGCGACTGGGATTTGCGACTGGCCAGGACATCCGTGCGTTCAAATCGTCTTTCCATAAGTGCCGCCCTCCCTTGTAGGCTTTTGCCAACCAGTGGGGATACCTCCAAAACCGTACCTTTAAGAATACGGAGATTACCAAGAAAAACAATATCTGAGCAGTGAATGCCGCCACCTATTCCTATGACGCCGACTTGCGATTTTAGGAAGGCTTACTCCCTTACGCCATTCGTTGCCAGGTACAGCAGAGCGTTGACGATGGCGGCGGCGATGTTGCTGCCGCCTTTGCGGCCTTGGGCCACGATCCAGGGCACGGTGGTCTGGCCCATGATGAGATCTTTGGATTCGACCACGTTCACGAAACCGACGGGGACGCCGACGATGAGGGCGGGCGGGGTGGCCATGCCCCCGTCGATGAGCTCGCGGATGCGCACAAGCGCGGTGGGGGCGTTGCCGACGGCGTAGATGAGGGGGGTGCCCAGGCTCGCGGCCTTCTCCATGGCCACGGCCGAGCGGGTGAGGCCGCGTTGCTTTGCCTGCTCCATGACCTCGGGGTCGCGGATGAAGTTGAGCGCCTCGCCTCCCAGCCTCGCCAGGGCGCGCTTGTTGATGCCCGCCTGCGCCATGGTGGTGTCGGTCACCACCGAGGCCCCCGCCTTGAGCGCCGCAAGCCCCGCCTGCATCGCATCGGGGGAGAAGCGCAGGTTCTCGGCGTAATCGAAGTCGGCGCTCGTGTGGATGGCGCGCATGACGACGGGCGCCGTCACGGGGTCGAGCTCGATGCCGCGTTTGCGCAGTTCTTCGGCGATGATCTGAAACGAGCGGCTCTCGATGTCCTGTGGCAGCACGTGCTCAAGGCCGCCGAGCGTTTTTGTGCTCATATGCCTTCCTCCAGAATGCGATAGACGAGGCCCATGTCGAGGCTTGCGCGCAGCGTGCCGGCAAGCTGGTCGAGCTGGTGCTCGCGCCGCGCGTTGCGGTCGACGGCGGCGATGCGGGTGCCTGCCAGGCCCTTTCGGGCAAGGAGCAGGTCGATGAGGGCCTGCGTGAAGGCGACCGAGTCAAAGAGGCCGTGCAGGTAGGTGCCGCAGACGTTGCGTGCCACGCAGCCGTCGGGCTTGCGGGCGTCCCCCAGCAGGGCGAAGGGCGCCCCGCCCACAAGCTCGGTTTGCCCCATGTGAATCTGATAACCTGAAAGAGGCAGGTGGGAGAGGGGCTCCAGCGCCTCGGGCATCGTGCAGGCGACGCCCTCGCACCGGCGCAGCGTCTTTTCCCCCTCAAACACCGTGTGCACGGGGAGCAGGCCAAGCCCCTCGGCCTCGCCGCCGCCTTCGACGCCTCCGGGGTCGCTTATGGAGCGGCCGAGCATCTGATAGCCTCCGCAGATGCCCAGGACAAGGCCTCCCGCCTGGGCCAGGGCGCGCAGCGCGGGGGCGAACCCGCGCTCGTGCATCCAGGCGAGGTCTCCCAGAGTCGCCTTGCTGCCGGGGACGATGGTGAGGTCGGGGTGCCCCAGCTCCTCGGGGCGGCTCACGTAGCGCAGCCCCACCTCGGGGATGCAGGCGAGCGCGTCGAAGTCGGTGAAGTTCGAGATGTGCGGCAGGCGCACGACGGCGATGTCGAGCAGGGCCTCAGGCCGCGCGACAGGCCGCATGGCGGAGAAGCCGTCCTCGTCGTCGAGGTCGAGCTGCGTGAACGGCACGACGCCGGCTACCGGCACGCCCATGCGCCGCTCAAGCTCGTCGAGACCGGGCTGCAGCAGGCTCACGTCGCCGCGGAACTTGTTGATGACGCAGGCGCGCAGCATGGCCCGCTCGTCGTCTTCCAGCAGTACATGCGTGCCCACGAGCTGGGCAAACACGCCTCCGCAGTCGATGTTGCCCACGAGCAGCACGGGCGCGCCCACCATCTTGGACAGTCCCATGTTCACGATGTCGTTGTGCTTGAGGTTGATTTCGGCCGGGCTGCCCGCCCCCTCGATGACCACGATGTCGTGCCGTGCGGCGAGGCTGTCGAAGGCCGCCTGCACCGTGGGGATGAGGCTCGTCTTATATGCGAAGTAGTCGCGTGCCGCCATGTTGGCCACGGGCTTGCCCATGACGATGACCTGCGACCCCACGTCGGTCGTGGGCTTGAGCAGGATGGGGTTCATCGCGGCCTCGGCGGGCACACCGCATGCGGCCGCCTGCAAGGCCTGGGCGCGGCCTATCTCGAGCCCGTCGGGCGTGACGGCCGAGTTGAGCGACATGTTCTGCGACTTGAACGGGGCCACGCTGTAGCCGTCCTGCGCGAAGGCGCGGCAGAGTCCCGCTGCGATGAGGCTCTTGCCTGCGCCGGACATAGTCCCCTGCACCATGATGGCGCGCCCGCCCCCATCTGCCTTCCGTGTTATGCGGTGCATGCGGTTGCTCCTATCTGTGTCACTGCCGTCCCCAGCACTATGCACACGACGAACGCCAGCAGGCTCGTCGTATAGAGCAGCCGGTTGGCACGACGGATGTCCTGTCGCTCCACAGGCCGCGTTGCGTCGCCCAGCGTCGGCTTTACCACGAGCTTGCCCCCATAGTAGTTGGGCCCGGCGAGCTGAATGCCCAGGGCCCCGGCGCAGGCGGCCTCGGTGTGGGCGGAGTTGGGCGAGGTGTGGGCGAGCCGGTCGCGCTTGAACGTGTGCCAGGCCCCTTTGCCGTCGAAACCCGCAAGCGGCGCGGCCAGGCACATGAGCGCGCCGGCAAGCCGTGCGGGGATGAAGTTCACGATGTCGTCGAGCTTGGCAGCGGCGCGGCCGAAGTCCAGGTAGCGGTCGTTTTTGTAGCCCACCATCGAGTCCATCGTGTTGACGGCCTTGTACGCCACCCCGCCAACGGGCCCCAAGAGCGCCAGGTAGAAGAGCGGTGCCACCACGCCGTCCGAGGCGTTCTCGGCCACCGTCTCAACAGCCGCCTTCGTGACGCCCTCCTCGGTGAGGTTTGCCGTGTCGCGTCCCACGATCATGGAGACGGCCCTGCGCGCCGCAGGCAGCCCCTCGCGTTCAAGGGCGTCGAGCACGGCCATGCTCTCGTCTTTGAGCGACTTGGTGGCGAGCATCCAGTAGCACACGACGGCCCAGAAGGCATACATGAGATAGGGGCTCATGGCGCTTGCCAGGGCCAGCAACCCGGCACAGCCGCCGGCGCTTATGCCGACGACGAGCAAGACGAGCGCCCTACCTGCATTGCGGCGGCCCCGCGGCGTGTCGGGGAAGGCGCCTCTCAGGCGTGGCTCGAGCCAGGCGATGAGGCTGCCGATCAACCGGATGGGATGGGGCCAGCCGTGGGGGTCGCCGAGCACGAGGTCGAGCGCGTATCCGATGGCGAGGCTCACAAGGTAGGCGTACATGACGCGGCCTCCCTCATCGTGGAATCGCATGCCGTGCCGGCAGGGCCGCTCGTCGCCGCGCCGGTACCCCAGAGGGCGCATGAGGTTACAAAGCGGCGGGCCACCTCGGGGTTGCCGGGCAGGTAGAGATGGGGGAAGCCCGCGTAGAGGCTGCCTGTGTGATGCCCGGCCTCCCAAGCGCGCTCGGATGCCGGCTTTTGGGCTCTGAGGTCGCACCCGGCGTCGTCTGCCTCCCAGCGGTGGAACTCGTGTCCGCGCAGCACGGTGCCTGCGGGGCCCAGAAGGCCGGCGTCCTTCGCCGTGAGCTCGACGTAGCCGAAGCGCCCGTGTGGCCTGTGTGCGGCGCCGCCCTTGCAAGCGCCCACAAGCGGCCAGGTTGCCCCCGCGTCGTCGGTGAGAGATTCCAGCAGGTAGAGAAAGCCTCCGCACTCGGCAATGGCCGGCATGCCCGCTGCAAGCGCGATGTGCACGCTTTCGAGCATCGTGGCGTTGCCACTCAACTCCTGCGCGTGCAGCTCGGGGTAGCCGCCGCCCAAGACCAGACCGCATGCGCCTTTTGGCAAGCGTGCGTCGTGCAGGGGAGAGAAGAACGCGAGCTTGGCCCCCAGGGCTTCAAGCAGCTCGAGCTCCTTGGCGTAGTAGAAGCAGAACGCCTCGTCGCGTGCGACGGCGACGACGGGCGCGGGTGGCTGGCCAGCTTGTCCCACGCATGCGGGGGGAGGCCACGTGCCGTCATGCTCGATGGCAGGCGCGTCCTTTGCA
>CAKUKJ010000139.1 GCA_934662525.1 uncultured Coriobacteriales bacterium
CGTATACAATAGAGGCGGGAGTTTGCCGATGGGATGCCGCCGCGTTAGGGGTGGATGAGAACATGCGGTCGCGTCGATGGCGATTTGGGTTCCGGGGGATGTCCGGTTGGTTGCGGGTATTGTCTTATGCCAACCAGGAGTTGCCAAGCTTGCAACGGCGTCATTGCCGTCCGATCCTGGTCGGGCGCATTTTTATCGGCTCTGGGTGCAGGCGCATGGCGGATGGTAAGATTGCGCTTGAGATACGCTTTGCGGCGAAGGGTCGGCGATGGAAAAGATTGCGACGGATACGTACGATTTCGAATACGTGAGGGTGAAGGGCTTCACGTATGTCGACAAGACGAGGATTCTGTATCCGTTGGTAGATGAATCCTTCGGAAAGCAGTTCTTTCTCTCGCGCCCTCGTCGCTTCGGCAAATCGCTGCTCATCTCCACGCTGCAGAACCTTTTCGAGGGCAGGCGCGACCTGTTCAAGGGGCTTGCGATAGATTCCCTGCCGTGGGATTGGGCAGCAAAATACCCGGTTATCAGGCTTGATATGAGCCTGTGCTCGGGTGAGACGGTAGAAGAGGTCGGTAACTCCGTTTCGGCGATGTTGCGCCGGGAGTCCGAACGGCTCGGCGTCGCATTGCGTGATGAGGAGAACGTATGCGACCGTTTTGCCGCCTTTGCCGAAGATGTCGCCGAAACGGGGCCGAACGGGCAATTCGTTCTGCTGGTCGACGAGTACGACAAGCCCCTCACCCGCTGGGTTGGAACACGGGAGGTCCTACCTTTCCAGGCCTTCCTGAAGTCGTTCTATTCGGTCGTTAAGGCCACAGAGTCCAAACAGCGCTTCTGCCTCATGACGGGCGTGTCAAAGTTCTCAAAAGTGTCCATATTCTCAGATTTGAACAATCTTACCGATATAACGATGGACGTGCGGTTCTCTTCCTTGCTCGGCTATACGCACGACGAGGTTCGTTCGTATTTTCCACGGCGGCTCGAAGCCCTTGCGCAGAGTCTTGGCACCGACCCCGATGGGGCTTTCGCACGTCTTGCAGACATGTATGACGGCTACTGCTTCGACCGCTCGATGACGCGGGTGTTCAACCCCGTGTCCCTGGGGCGTTGCCTGGATTCTGCGGACATCCGCTCTTACTGGTTCGAGACGGGAACCCCCGGTTGGCTTATGTCGTACGCCAAGAAGGGTCCCATGGAGGTCGAGGCTGTCGAGGTTTCCGAGGAGCAGCTGGGCACCTTTGAACCTGCCGAACCTTTCATGCCCGCCGTCCTTTTCCAAACAGGCTACCTGACCATCAAGGGGCTTGAGGAGCGAGGCCGCCGTCGCTCATATACCCTGGGATTTCCCAACCATGAGGTAGAGGACGGGTTCAATGCCTGGCTTGCCGATACCTATACCAAGGACGCCGCCGCGACGAGCTCTTGGCGCAACGCCTGCTACCATTCCGTACGCAGTGGAGACTGCGCCGGTTTTGTCGATGCGCTTTCGGCGCTCTTTGCGAGCATCGGGTACGACCTTACCGATAGGCTTTCAGAACAGGCCTATCAGTGTGTTGTGGTTGCCATTTTGCGCTATATAGGCGTTGACCTCTCGGCCGAGATGACCACTTCCCGTGGGCGCGTTGACATGGTCTGCTTTGCGCCGGGCAACGTCATGATCGTCGAGCTGAAGGTCGCGACCGGGCAGGCGGCAGGCGAGCGCGCTGCCGACGAGGCGATGCGTCAGATTCATGAGCGCGGTTATGCCGAGCGTTTTGCGTGCGATCGGCGCCGGGTCCAGCTGCTCGGCATCTCTTTCGACTGCCAGAAGCACAACATCGCTGCCTGGAGATGCGAGGGTTTCAAGCCACCCGCCTGCTAGCGGTGCTGCCTCGGCCCTGGTGGTTTGTCGCTGACGCCGCGTCTGCCGATTGTCTGCACCCGAACTCGTCCACGAGGTTGGTGAGCTTTTTGCGGGCCGTTTTGGCTGGGTTCGTCGCAGGTACGGCCGCCATGGCCCGTCGCGCTATTCGCGCGCGATGGGCACCGCGGAGCCGTTTGCGTCTGAGAGTACGGGATAAGGGGCGGCCCGCCGCATGCGGACCAGCCCCTTTCCTGTATCGATTCGGCCCGCCGCTCCCTCCTATTGCCGTGCGGCGCGCGGTCCGCCTGTCGGTTTACTTTCCCGCTGCGTAAGCGGCGGCGTTGGCGCCACAGATGCGGCCCCAGGTGATGGCGTTTGAGATGGTGAAGCCCATGAAGGCAGAGTTGCAGCTGGTCTCGCCCGCGCAGAACATACCGTCGACCACGGTGCCGTCAGCACGGATGACCTCGGAGTCTGCATTTCGGGCGATTCCGCCGTAGGTGATGATGACGCAGGGTGTCACGGCGAGAGCAACAAAGGGAGCCTCGAGCTTGACGGTGGGGACGCGGCCGAACTCGGTGTCGAACCCTGCGTCGACCGCCGCGTTGTAAGCCTCGATGGTGGCAGCCAGGCCCTCGGCGTCGACGCCCATGGCCTCGGCGAGCTCCTCGGGTGTTTGGCCGCTGACATACGAGAGGTCTTCGCCGCGATGGGTCTTGCCCTCGGTGGCGTCAACGCAAGCCTGGTCGGAGACCATCCAGACGTAGCCCAGCTCGTCCTTGTGCATCTGGTCGAAGACGGGACGGTTGAGGTCCTGGCTCATATAGCCCTTGTTGTCCTCGTTATAGAAGCGCGTTCCTTCGGCTCCTACGAGAATCATATTGGGCAGGGACGTAAAGCCGTTCACGTTTGCCGCCGCCGAGGTGGGCGTGTATTCGGTCATGATCTCGTAGTCCTTGAGCACGCACATCATCGAGTCTGTGTGGCTCGTGCAGGCGCCCACATTGCTCGCCATGACGATGCCGTCACCGGTGGACATGGGATGACCGATGCCCATCGTGCCTGCTACTTCGGGAGTGAACCGCTCGGCCAGCTCGGGGTTGTAGGCATAACCTCCAGAGGCTATGACGAGTGCCTTGCAAGCATAGATGGAACCGTCCTCGGTCTTGACGGCCGCAGGCGAGCCGCCCTGCATCGTGATTTCAACAACCTTGGCCTCGGTCTTTACCTCGACCCCTGCGTCCAGCGCCGTCGCGAGAAGGGCGTCGGTGAGCGCCAGGCCGGCGCCGTCCACGACATGCATCATGGCGAGGGGGCCGTACCCCACGACCGACTCGGACTGGAACGGGACGGCGCAGCGGTCGATGAGCCAGTCGATGCTTTCGCCGGACTTCTCGACGGTGATGCCCATGAGCTCGGGGTCAAGGCGATATGAGGCGTTGGCTGCAAGGTTGTCGTACATCTGCTCGTATGTCAGCTCCACGCCCTGGGCCTTTTGGATTTGAGTGTCATATCCGCCGATGAGGCCCTGCGAGGTGGATGTCGTGCCGCCGGTGGAGACGTTCTTCTCAAGCAGCAGCACCGAAGCGCCGGAGTCCGCTGCTTCGATGGCTGCAGACAGGCCCGCGCCACCTCCACCAATGACAACGACGTCGTAGGCTGGCGCTTCGCCAGCCAGGGCGACAGCGGGAACGGTTGCGGCCGCCGCGGCGGCTGCGGACGTTGCAAGGAACGACCTGCGGGACAAATTGGTCATGATTACCTCCTGGATGGCAGGGCACCTCCCCTTAAGGCGCTCGGTGTTCCCATCATGGCAAACAAGCCCCTGAAGGCGGTACCCCAAAAATGTGGGTGGATCGGGGTAGGCGTCCGAATTTCACTGCTGACCAGGCGGTCATGTGCCGGCAGCTCCGGTGGCTTCGCTGGGCTTTATGGGGGTCGAGGGGAAGGATGGTATACTTAGGTTTTCATGTTGGCCGCAGCTGGCTTGTATCCCTCCGGCCTGTGACAAAGGGGGCCTGGATGGGTGGTTCGCGTTCTATGGCATGGCGTTTGGGGGTTCCTGTTGTCGGCTTCGGTCTTTTCAAGGCGCTGCTCGACTGGACGTATTCCTCGGCGCTTTCCACGGTTGTCGGGGTCTTTCCCTTCGTCAATGACATCCGTTTCTCCCTGCGGCCTCTCTCGCCATCCTCGTCGTTACGGCATGTATGTTCGTCGTTTCCTGGAAACGGCCGGCGCTCGTTCCCAGGCGGGCCGCCTACCTGTGCATGGCACTTCTCGCGGCGGTCAATCTTGTGTCGGGCCTGGGGCTGCTTCGCTCGCTGCCAACCGCCGTCGGCATCGCACTGACGTCTGCGGCTTACGGCCTGGGGTCCGCTGTGCCCAACGCCGTGTGGCTCGCCCTTATCGCGGCGTTGCCTGCCGGCGAGTGCCTGCTTGCCATAGCGGCTGCCTACCTTCTCTCCGCCTTTGTCTCGCCGGTCTTCACCGCCCTGCCTGAGATGGCAGGCTGTCTGGCTGCTTGCGCGGCATGCGCGGCCAGTATCGCGCTGGCTGCCAAAATGCCCGACGCGCCGCCCTGCGGGCAGGGCGGAGGCCGTCGGCTTGACGTTGAATCGGTCCGCTCCGTCCTCGTGCCAGTCGCGGGTCCCGTCGCCGTCTTTCTGGCGCTTGAGATGGTCATGGGCCTCGTGATGTCGTTCCAGGTGGCGGGCGACTCGGGCGGCGGGTCCGGCGCCGGGTTCAAGATGCTAGCCTCTGCCTGCGCCTATGTCTGCTTGATAGCGCTTGCGCTGCGGCGACGCGGGCTTCCCGACATCCGGCTTCTGTTCGAGAAGCCGTTTCCCCTCGTTGCCCTCGCCCTGGCGCTGCTGCCGTTTGCCAGTAAGTCGTATGAGGTGCTCTTCAGCGCGACGCTTGTGTTTCTCCAGGGTGTGGTGGGGACGTCGGTGCTCTTCCTGCTGCTTCAAAGCTCTCGAGAGCAAGGCATCCCTACCGTCGCTTGTGTGGCAGCTGTGTCGTTCGTCGCGCGCGCCTTCGTTGTGGCAGGCCTTGCCCTGGGATGGTCCATCGGGACCGTCGAGGGCGTGGACGCCACGGCCCGCGTTCTCATGGTTGCCGGTGCCGCGCTGTATGCTCTGTCCATGGTGCTGGTGTGGTCGCTCAGGTCCCGAAGGGTGGAGGACAAGCCTCCGGCTGTGTCGCATGCGCATGCATGCCAGGATGCTGGTGGGGCACCCGGGCAGGTGCCGGTCGGCAACGCGCCTGCCTCGTTCGACGAGATTGCGGCCCGCCTGGCCCAGGCGCACGCGCTGACGTCCCGCGAGAGGCAGGTGGTGGCGCTTGTTGCCTGTGGGCGCTCGGCCGTGTACATCGCCGACGAGCTCGGCATTGCCCCCGAGACGGTGCGCAGCTACCTCAAGAGCGCCTATCCCAAACTTGGCGTGCACTCAAAGCAGGAGCTCATCGATTTGTTTGTGGCTTGCCAGGAGCCCAAGTAGGGAACTTGTCCCGAAACTGTCGGTGTCAGAACTCATCTACGAGGTCGATGAGCTCCTCGCGGGAATGGACGCCCAGCTTCTTATAGAGCGATTTGGCATACGCCTTCACGGTGTTCTGCGACAAGCCGAGCTGTTCGGCGGTGAAAGAGACGCCTCGGCCTTTGGAGAGGTAGCCCATCACCTCGGTCTCGCGCTCGGAAAGCCCGTACAGGGAGGCAATCTCGACCGCGCATGCGTCTGGGTCGGTCTCTGGGTGGGTCTTTTCCGCCGTGCTCGGCGCAGGCGCGGAGGAAGGCGACCCGCTGCGCCACCCGCGCGCAACGAGCGCTATGGTGAGCGCCACGAACATGACGTACATGATGGCCAGCGTGACCACCATGAGCACCACGTATCCGTCGGCAATGTTGGCGAACATGGCGTTGCCGACGGCTATGCCCACGGTAAGCCCCAGGCTTGACGCGCCGAGCAAAAACGGTGCCGTGCGGAAGAAGGTTCGCAGACTGGGGAGCGCGGTGCATGAATAGAGCACGAGCATCCCCGCAATGCGGTTGACCATCCCAAAAATGCCGGCGCAGAGGGAAAAGTAGCCGTCGCCCGCAAAAGGCAAGACAATCGCCGCCGTAGTGTCGAGCGTAAACGCGGCGAGAAAGATGGGCAGCAGATTAAGGCGGCCGGTGTTGGCGAACAGAATAAGGGAGGCAACGAGCGCCGCGACAAGCGCGGTGCCCACATGGTTGGCGAGCAGGGCCATATCGCCCGTCGATGCCCCGCCCCCGCTTAGCTGAAGCGGCCCGCTCATGCCATAGGCAAACCCAAGCACGGCCGTGGCCGTGGCAATGGGTGCGAACTGCCGCAGGTCATAGGCCGTGCCGTTCTTGCCGGTATCGTCGCCATGAGTTGAAGGGCAAGCCTCCATGGCGCCTGTCCTTGAGGTTTCGTTGCAGTGTGTTGCGCGCGCGTAGCCCAGCTCCAGCGCGCAGCTGAGAATCCCAAGAGCGCAAAGCACGATAAGCCTGGGCAGGGACGGCACCAGCGCCATCAGCGCGAATATGCCCACCCCAAGCAACCATGAGGAGACAAGCGATTGCCGTGCAGCCACCGAGCCGCGCCGCATGTACAAATAGACCCATTCGTATGCGCCGAGTCCTGTGCCACAGCCGAGGAAGATGCCCGCCGCAACACTGGCAACATGGAACTGCGCGACAAACGGGGCGAGGGCAACAAGCCCCATGCCGCATGTGATGAGCGCGGCCTGAACGAGGCATGAC
>CAKUKJ010000140.1 GCA_934662525.1 uncultured Coriobacteriales bacterium
TGTATAGTCAGCCTTTCGTCCCCACACGTCTTCCAACCGGGCACATTCCCATTGCAGGCGTCGACCTTGTAACGGGCACGAACGGTGAGAACAGACTTGCTTTTACCTTTCACGGCCCGTCGACAGGTCCGCTGGAAAATGGCCTGCACCCCTCCCGCTCTTCGCTTGACCTTGTCTCACTTGCAGCCTGCATGAATCTTGGCACGAGAACCTGTCAGAAAGACAGCCTGCTTGCATTCGCGGGTTCTGCCGGCCCTCTTCTTGGCAAGCCCACTAGCGAACTTCTGGCAACATGGGCATGCGCGGCTGGCATGGCAGCCACGAGCATCAAGTTGCAAGAATATGCAAACAACCATCTGTCTCCCCGGGGACTCGAGGCAACCGTTGCTCTGACGCGTGAGTCACTAAGCGATACGTCAACCGGTGACATGTTCGACATACTCGATTTACAACTCCCCATAACAAGCGAGTACGCAAAGTGGTTGGCACAGGGGCTCCCCCTTGTACGAGAGCATCACACTGATGACTTGTTTACGTACTTTTTCGCTACCGTTGACACCGAAAGCGAGGACATCCCCAACGGACGAGGTGCCACCTCACATGCAGGCAATACGAGCACGTTGGCGCCATGCGCGTTGGAGTGTCTCGCTATAACGCTCGACCGCCCCATTTCGTCAGCCGATTATATGGCGCTCGCATCTGCTTTTGGCTTCGAATCAGATGTGCTTTGCCTAGCAGCAACGCGCTTTGGTTTTGCGGGCGCAGCGCCAACTGCCATGAGCAGCCTCGACGCACGCCCGTTTGCTGCCACGAAGCGCGACATCGATGAAAGCTGTAGGACTACGGCAGGCCTGCTTGTACGGCTCATAGCGACCGCTCATCTATGGACGGCGCAGGTCGACCCGTTTTCCATGAACAGCGAGACGGGTTTCCTTACGTTCTCAAGCCTTTTAAGCTGGCTCTGGTATGACTTTTCTCGCCAATCAAAGCACATGAGCATTGGTTACTGCGCACAATGCGGACGCCCTTTCTCGCTTCTTGGACACCGTGGGATACCAAGAAGATTCTGCAGCGAGCATTGCAAGACCGAGGCGAAGAACGAGCGCACGCGCAAGCAACTAGAACATGGTAGGCAAGCGTTTCTCGAAGGCTATTCGGTGCATGATGCGGCGCGGAAAGTCTGGCCGAAACTCAGCGATGACAACTCCGCGCAGAGGCTCCGCCAAGCTCTTGAATCATGGGGCGAGCTTTCTCGCCTTGTTGACGCCTCGATCAACCAATACGGCTGGGAAAACTCAGGGCTCCTTAAACGATGTGTTGGCGAGGGACTCGATATGAAGCGAATTCTTCCGAAACATCGACGCCAAGAGCTAGAGAGGATGCACATGAGAAAGTTTGGGAACCCGACCGGGGAAAATCCCCACATCTAGCCGCACGTCCTACTCAACCCACACATCAAACAGCACCATGCAGGTCGGGACATTCGCGAAACAAAAAGGCCCGGCAGTGAAATGGGTTCACTGCCGGGCTTGGCCGAGCGCGGGAGGCGATTGGCCGGCGCGCCCCATGGGCGGCGGGCCTGCGAGGGCGATGCGGGTGCTACTCGGTGAACGTGTGGCAGCGTGCGCAGTCGTCGGGGGTGAGGTTGGCGGTGAGGTGGTTCTCGGGGAGGCCCTCGAGGTTGCCCTGCTCCACGGCGTCCATGATGGCCTGGGGCAGGTCGGGGGCCTGGAAGTCCATGCCGTAGGTCATGACGTAGTCGCCCGGGGCGCCGTCGACCACGCCCTCGAGAGGCTCGAGGTTCTGCGAAACGACCTCGCCCACGGCACCGCCAGCAATGCGCTCCTGCTGGAGCTTCTCCTCGTCGGAGCCTTCGATGGACGTGCCGCCCGACGCGGCCGCCTCGACCTCGGGGTCATAGACGGTGAGCTCTCCCTTTTCGGCCGTGTCGTTGTTGTCGAGCGTGTTGCCCAGGGCCTGCGCCGCGTCGGCGTCGGCGGTCGAGATGCCCAGGGCCGCAACTCCCGCGTACCAGGCGCAGGCTCCCACGAGCGCCGCAGCGGCAACCGCACCGCCGGCGACGAGGGCGCGCCTCTTGCTCTGTGCCTTCATGGTCGTTCCTCCTTCATTGTGGTTCTTGTTCGTGTGTATCCGTATGCATGTCCAACAAAACTCGCTCGTGAGCTGGACTTCTATCTATCTGCATGCACATATAAGCCTATATATAGCTATATGTATATATGCTTATTTGCTTTTGAGAACACCGGCAATCGCATCGAGCATGCCCGTGTCGAAACGGCAGGAGGGCGCCGCATGGCGAACCTGCACGGGTGCGACGGTGGGGTCGTCGAGCATGCCCGCGGGGAACTCGCCGTCGCCCACTGCGATGACCTGGACGGGCCTGCGGGAACGCACGGCGTTGATGCGCTCGACGAAGGCGCTCACGTAGGCGGGCGTCGTCATGTCCTCCGGCTCCAAGACCTCCACGGTGAGGGCGGGCGGCACGACGCGCGACTTGTCGCGGTCGGCCACGAAGCCCACGACACCGACGCTCGCAAGCTCCCACAGCAGCAGCACGCGATGCGTCACAAGGTCGGGCGTGCTGCCGCCCGAAGAGCTGTCGCGACGGCGCCTGTTCTTGAACCCGTAGAAATCAAGCTCGTGGGCCGCCTCGCTCTTCATGGCGAACACCCGCCCGTCGGCCGTCTCAAACAGGGCCTCGGGCAGGCGCAGCGTGGGCGAGGTTGCCTGGCGGGCCACCTCGACGCGGTCGGTGGGCACCGCGCGAACCTCCTTCATGTCGGGCGTGAACACCGCGTAGAACCTGCGGGGCGCGAGGCGGCTCACCACGCCGTAGTACGCCCACGCTTCGTAGGCGTTGCGGTACAGCAGCTCGACATGGGGCACGAGAGCCTCTCGCGCCCGCGTCTTCAGGGCCCGGGCGTCCTGCCCCGTCTGCAGCGCGTCGAGCACGCAGGCGAACAGGGGCCTGACCGCCTCAGCGTCTGGGTCGGCCATGAGGCTCTCGAGCATGGAGGCGAGCCTGAACTGGGCGAGCCCCGCCTGGGCGCACAGCCCGTCGCGCACCTGGGCGCACTTGGCGGCCACCTCCACCAGGTCGGCGAGCCCCGCCTGGACTCTGGGCGCGGCGACGCTACCAGCGGAGGGGTCCGCAGAGACACCGCCATCACACGCGTCCTCGTCGCAGACCTGTGCCCCGGCATGCGCCGAATCGCCCAGCGCCCCACGGCGGCAGACCAGGGACGATTGCTGCGCCCCGGCATGCGCCACATGGCCAGGAGCAGAAACCTCCTGCCCACTGTCAGCATGAACGTTGGCCGCGCATCCCGAGGCCTCACCCAGAACCTCCTCGGCAAGCTCTCGCTGCACGCGCTCGACCAGCCCGTAAAAGGCGGGCCGCACGCCCCGGGGCACCGACAGGCTCGTGGGAGTCATGCGAATCTCGGCATGCTCGTCCACGAACGCGTGCAGCTCGGCATATGCCTGCTCGAAAGCCCCCATCGTCCTACCCCGCAATCTCAAGCAGCGTGCGCTTCACGATGGTGCGCGCGATCTCGACCTTGTACTCGTTCTTGGGCAGCGGCTTGGCGTCCTTCACGGCGGCGTCGCCTGCGGCCTCGGCGCTCTGCTCGCTCACACCGCCGGCGACGGCCTGCTCGGCCGCCTCGCTGCGGATGGGCGAGGGGTACACGCCGCCGAGGGCGACGCGCGTCGTGCCGTCCTCGGCCTGGGCGACGGCGCAGTTCACGACGGGGAAGTCGATGGACTTGCGCAGGGCGAACTTGCGGAAGGCGCTCTTGGCGGCCTTGGGCACCACGATGTGGGTCAGTACCTCGTCGGCGTCGAGGGCGCAGGAACGCACGCCGTTGATGTGGAAGAAGTCCTCAGCGGCGAGCTCGCGCTTCGTGGTGACCATGGTGGCGCCCAGGGCGATGAGCGCGGGCGCCGTGTCGTGCGAGCTGGCGGCATAGCAGCCGCACTCGTCGCCGAAGATAGAGTGGTAGCGGTTGTCGCCGATGCGGGCGGGGCAGTAGTTGCCGCCCTTGCGCTTGCAGTGGAAGCGGTCGTCGGGCACGCGGAAGTACCAGCAGCGGTGCATCTGGCAGGCATTGCCGCCGATGGTGCCCATGTGGCGGATGGTGGGCGAGGCAGCGCGCGAGGCCGCCTTGGCCAGGGCCGCGGCACCCTGCTGCACGACCTCGCTGGCAGCCACGTCGGCCAGCTTCACGAGGGCGCCGATGCGGATCTGGGAGCCCTCGTCCTCGATCTGGTCGAGGCCGGGGATGGTCTTGAGGTCGATGACGAGCTCGGGGTAGGTGGGCAGCAGCTCGTCTTTGAGCGTGCCGAGCAGGTCGGTGCCGCCGGCGATGAACATGGCCGAGCCCTCGAGCCCCGTTTTCTCAAACGTGGCCGTGACGTTGCTCGCCGCCTCCTCGGCCGTGCCCGCCTGCATGTGGGAGAAATGCTTCATTGGAGAACCCTCCAGGTAGAGTGTGAAAAAGTCCTTGGCCTTACAGGCTTGATCCTGGTCTTGACCTTGGTCTTGACCCTGCTTTTGACCTTACGCGTGCCACAGTGCTGCAGCTGCAAGGCGGATTGAGGCGTAGCGTACTGAGGTACGTGAGCCTCAATCCAACGCCGCAGATGCTGTGCTGTGGTTACGCGCCCATGCGCCCCAAAGCTCGGAGAACCTTATCGGGCGTATACGGCGGGCACTCGATGACCTCGCCCCCAATGGCGTTCTGGATGGCCAAACCCACCAGGCCGGGATTGGCGTGGGCGTGCGCCACGCCGGTCGCGCCATAGGCGCCGCCGCCGCAGCGGGTCTCCACCGGCACGGGCACCAGGGGCGGCTCGTCGAGCGCGGTGGGCACCTTGTAGTCGTACATGTTGCCCGAGAGCAGCACGCCGGTGCCCTCGTCCCACACCATCTCCTCGCGCAGCGCGCGGCCCGAGTTCATGCACACGGCCGTCTCGATCTGGCCCAGGGCCGACGAGGGGCGGATGACCTTGCCGAAGTCGTGGGCGCACACGTAGTCGAGAATCTCCACCAGGCCCGTCTCGGGATCGACGGCCACCTCGCAGAAGTCGACGTTCATCGTGCGGATGACGTCGGTCTGGAAGGGGACGCTGGGCTTGCCGCAGTAGCCCACGGCGAGCTGGCCGATGCCCACCATGGAGACCTGCGTGGAGGGGTCGGCCTTGAGGCAGATCATGGAGTCCACGATGTCGCAGTCGGAGGGGTCGGCGCCAAGAAGCGCCGCGCCGGTGGCCAGGATCTGCTCTTTGAGCTGGTTGGCGGCCTCCTTGGCGGCCCAGGTGCACGTAGCGCCGCGGTCGGCAGCGTCGCCCTCCTGCCAGTTGTTGTAGTTGGGCGCGTAGTAGACGATGACGTCTTCCAGCTTCATGCCGATCTCCTCGGCGATGACGAGCTGCACGGCGTCGGGCCAGTAGGTGCCGATGAGCGCCTCGGCGTAGGGCATGTAGATCTTGCCGTCGATGCCCATGCGCAGGTTGATGTTGTAGCTGATCATGCCCCAGGTCTGCGAGGCGGCATAGCGCACGGCCACGCCGTGCATGCGGCCGTCCTCAAGGGTGCGCTGGCCGGCCAGATGCCACTTGTCGGCCCAGCCGAAGGCCTCCTTGCCGGCGTCCATGCAGGCGGACAGCGACGGGTCGGTCACCGAGACGTTCTTCATGATGACGTCGCAGGGGTCCATGCCCAGCGTGTCGGCGATCTTGTGGAACGCCAGGTTCACAGGCTCATAGCCGGGCTGGCCGGGGTCGGCCGTGGTGCAGGCGCCATTCGTGACGTAGTAACCCATCTCCGAATAGATGTTGGGGCACGTCGTCTGCTTGAAGCTCTGGGCGTTGGGCGGAAGCACGAGGTGGCCGTGCGTCTTGTCGCCGTAGCCGCCACGGGCACCCGTCTGATGGACGTTCTTAGACTGCACGGCCAGCAGGTTGCCCTCGTCGTCGAAGCCGATGCGCACCGTAAGGTAGGTCTGCGGCACGGCGGCGTCGAACGACTCTCGGCGGGTCTGCACGTAGCGCACGGGCACGCCGCCCAGGCGCTTGGAGAGCACCGGGGCGAACTGCGCGCCGCGCTTCTCCACGAAGTCGCAGTAACGGGAGGCCATGTAGGGCGTGAGGGCACGGTACTTGTCGGCGTAGGAGCCGTTGCCCATGAAGGCGGCCACGAGCGGGCCGTTCGAGGGGAAGTGCGCGTGGTTCGTGACGTAGCACATCTTCTCGCCGTCGGGGTTGCCCCAGGGGTCGTCGGCCCAGTAGGAGAAGTACGCCGGCGGCATCGAGCGGAACTGGCTCCACATGGGACGGCCGTAGTTGATGACCTCAACGTGGTCGGACTCCTTGAAGCCGTCCTCGGCACAGCCGATCTCCCACTCCACCGCGGCGCCGAACGTGTTGCCGGTCATGTTGGAGTCGGGGTTCATCTCGGGGCGCAGGATGGGGGCGCCGGGCTTGGCCGCCTCGCGCGGGTCGAGCACGAAGGGCAGCACCTCCCAGTCAACCTTGATGGCGGCGAGGGCCTTCTTGCAGACCTCCTCATTGA
>CAKUKJ010000141.1 GCA_934662525.1 uncultured Coriobacteriales bacterium
GGTTCGCGCGGCTCGTGCCGGGGTCGGCGAAGGCGCTCGGGCACCGGCTGTTCGAGAGCGACTCGGCGCGGGCGTGGCTCTACTCGTCGGCCGGGCACGGCGACGCGAAGCCGAGCGACATGGGCAGCGGCATCGCCGTCGCCTACCTCAACCTGCTCGGCCATGCCGTCGGATGGCCGAGCCCGGAGGGCGGTGCCGGCCGCCTGACGGACGCGATCGTCGGCCATCTGCGGTCGCTGGGAGGGGAGGTGCGCACGAGCACGCCGCGCGTGCAGGCCGCCCGCAAGACGGCTTTGGAGCTCATCCTCTCCCGGCACGACCTCGACTCCACGCACTACTGCTTCTCCTGCCACAAGAACGGCGCATGCGAGCTGCAGGCCGTGTGCCGCGAGCTCGGCGTGACGGAGACGCCCTACAAGGCGGAATCCCCCAAGGAGCCCATCCTCGACTCCAACCCCTTCCTGCGCTACGACCCTAACCTGTGCATCGCCTGCCAGCGCTGCGTGGGGGCCTGCAACACGCGCGCTCACGCCCATGCGCTCTATGCGGGCAAGCGCGGCGTGCGCACCACGATCGAGGCCCCGTTCGGCCCCGACTGGCGCACCACGCAGTGCGAGAGCTGCGGCAGCTGCGCCCAGGCCTGCCCCACCGGCGCGCTTGTCGAAAAGCGCCGCGAGACCTACAGCGAGTTCGACGTGCGGCACGTGCGCACGACCTGCCCGCACTGCGCCGTGGGCTGCCAGATCGACCTCGTGGTGCGCGACAACAAGATTGTGGACGCCCAGGCGGCGCCCGGCCCCACGAACAAGGGGATGCTCTGCGTGAAGGGCCGCTCGGCCAGCTTCGACTTCGTGGACAGCGACCGCCGCCTGCGCACGCCGCTCGTCAAGAACCACGCCACAGGCGAGTTTGAGCCTGCCAGCTGGGATGACGCGCTCGACCTCGTCGCGCGCAGGTTCGGCGAGATAAAGTGGGAGAGCGGCGGCGAGGCTCTTGCGGCATTCGCCTGCTCGCGCTCCACCAACGAGGACATCTACCTGCTCCAGAAGATGGCGAGGTGCGCGTTCGAAACGAACAACGTCGACAACTGCGCACGTGTTTGACACGCCCCCACCGTTGCCGGTCTGGCAACCACACTCGGTTCGGGCGCAATGACCAACACCATCGACGACATCACGCAGCAGGCAGACTGCATCCTGCTCGTGGGCTCCAACCCCGAGGAGGCCCACCCGGTCCTGGGTATGCAGATTCGCGCGGCCGTGGAGCGGGGCTGCAAGCTTATCGTGGTGGACCCGCGCGACATCAGGCTCGCCGCCCAGGCCGACATCCACCTCAAGCTCACCCCGGGCACGAACGTCGCCTTCGCCAACGGCATGGTCCACGTCATGGTGCGCGACGGCCTTGTGGACCGCGCCTTCATCGACGAGCGCACCGAGGGCTTCGACGCGCTCGAGGCCCTCGTGGCCGACTACACGCCCGAACGTGTCGCCGCCATCTGCGGCATCCGGGCGGAGGACCTCATGGCGGCGGCCCACATGTACGCGACCGCCGAGCGGGCGCCCATCATCTACTGCCTGGGCGTGACCGAGCACTCCACGGGCACCGAGGGCGTCATGGCGCTCTCCAACATCGCCATGGCATGCGGCAAGATCGGAAAGCCCGGCTGCGGCGTCAACCCCATCCGCGGGCAGAACAACGTGCAGGGTGCCTGTGACATGGGCGCCATGCCCACCGACTTCACCGGCTACCAGAAGGTCGCGAACCCCGAGGCAGTGGCCAAGTTCGAGGCGGCATGGGGCAAGAGGCTCAACCACACGCCCGGCCTCAAGGCCACCGAGTGCTTCCCGGCCATGCTCGACGGGCGCATCCGCGGCCTCTTCATCTTCGGCGAGGACCCGGTGCGCACCGACCCCGACACGAACCATGTGATCCGCGCGCTGGAATCGCTCGACTTCCTCGTGGTAGACGACCTCTTCCTCACCGAGACGGCCAAGTACGCCGACGTGGTGCTGCCCGGCCGCAGCTTCGCCGAGAAGGAGGGCACGTTCACCAACACCGAGCGCCGCGTGCAGCGCGTGCACAAGGCTGTGGAGATTGCCGGCGACACCAAGCCCGACACCGAGATCTTCACGCTCATCATGAACCGCATGGGATACGACCAGCCCCTGCTCGCGCCTGCCGAGGTGATGGACGAGGTCGCACGCCTCACGCCCTCCTACGGCGGCATCTCGCACGCCAGGCTCGACGGCCCCGAGGTCGCGGGGCGCGGCCTGCAGTGGCCCTGTCCCACGCCCGCGCACCCCGGCACGCCCATTCTGCATGTGGGCGGCTTCGCGCGCGGCGAGGGCGTCTACTCGCTCGCCCCGTACAAACCCGCCCAGGAGCTGCCGAGCAACGACTATCCGCTCATGCTCTCCACCGGGCGCATCCTGTACCACTACAACGCCTGCGCCATGACCGACAAGACCCCCGGCATCAACGAGATTGCCAATGAGTCGTTCATCGAGGTCAACACCGACGACGCCGCGCGCCTGGGCATCGCCGACGGGCAACGCGTGCGCGTGAGCTCGCGGCGTGCCTCCATCGAGACGCGCGCGCGTGTGTCGGGCAAGACCAACCCCGGGCAGACGTGGATGCCGTTCCACTTCCAAGACGGCAACTCCAATTGGCTCACGAACGCCGCGCTCGATGACATCGCAAAGGCGCCCGAGTACAAGGTGTGCGCGGTGCGAGTGGAGAAGCTGGCCTAGCGGGGAAGCGGGGCGCATATGCGCTACGATGCGTGTAGCCGTATTCGCCCCGCTTTTGCGAAGGAAGTCAGCACGCCGTGAGCCCAACGATGGCAGAAAGCAAATCCCGCACCGAGGACAGCGACCTGGCGGCGGGCGTCGAGACAAAGGGGCCGCGTCGGCCCCGCAAGGCACATGCCCCCCGCCAGATGAACATGATCGAGGGGCCGCTTCTGGGCAACATCCTGCTCTTTGCGCTGCCCCTCGCCGTGTCGAGCCTGCTGCAGCAGCTCTTCAACACGGCCGACACCATGGTGACGGGCCAGCTTCTGGGCAACGCTTCGCTTGCCGGCGTGGGCGCGTGCGCGCCCATCATCAACCTGCTCGTAAACCTGTTCACGGGCCTGTCTGTGGGCTCCAACGTGGTCATCGCCATCTACGTGGGCCGCAAGGACGACGCCAAGGTGTCGCAAGCCGCGCACACCTCGGTGCTGCTCTCACTGGTGAGCGGCCTTCTCATCGTGGCCGTGGGCCTGGCCATCGCCCAGCCCGTGCTCGCCGCCATCGGCACGCCCGACGCGGCGATGCCCGACGCCCTCACCTACCTGCGCATCTACTTCCTCGGCATGCCGTTCGTCATGCTGTACAACTTCGGCAGCGCCATCCTGCGCTCAAAGGGCGACACACGCCGGCCCCTATGGTGCCTGGCGGCGGGCAGCGCGCTCAACGTGGTGCTCGACCTGCTTGCCGTGGCCGTGCTCGGCATGGGGGTTGCAGGCGTTGCCCTGGGCACGCTTTTGGCCTACGCGCTGTCGGCCGGCCTCATCGTTGCCTGCCTGCTGCGCGAGGAGGGCCCGTTCCGCCTCGACCTCAAGCGTCTCAAGCCCACGCGCAAGCACCTGACCGACATCCTCAAGATGGGCATTCCCGCAGGCCTCCAGGGTGCCGTGTTCTCGCTTTCGAACCTCGTGATCCAGTCGGGCATCAACGGCTTCGGCGAGGCGGCCATGTCGGGATCTGCCGCCGAGCTCAACTACGAGTTTGCCAGCTACTTCATGGCGGCGGCGTTTGCCTCGGCGGCCGTGACGTTCACGAGCCAGAACTTCGCCGTGAAGAAATACGACCGCTGCAGGCGCGTCTTCGTCCTGTGCATGGCCTGCGGCGTGGTGAGCGCGGGTGTCTTGAGCATCGTCTTCGTGGCAGGCAACCGCTTCTTCATCGGCCTGTGCGCACCCGACCCCGACGCAATCGTCTACGGCATGCAGCGCATGCTGCTCGTGGAAGCGTTCGAGTGGGTCGTGTGCTCCTACGAGGTGGCGGCCGGCGCCCTGCGCGGCATGAAGCACTCGCTGCTCCCCACGGCCATCATCCTGTTCGGTACCGTGGTCATTCGCATGGTGTTCTTCTTCACCGTGTTTGCCGCACATCCCGACTTCAACCTGCTCATGCATGTCTACCTGGGCACATGGATTCCCACAGGCGTTGCCATGCTCACTGCCTACTTCCTTGTGTGCAAGCACGCGTTCAAGCCCGCAACGCCCAGACCCACCGTCGCCGCCGCATAGCCGGCCCACGCCGACCCGCAACCCTCGCCCCCGCAAAAGGAGCCCCGCCATGGCAAAGATCGTCATCACCGACATCGACTTTGAGGACACGACCTTGGAGCAGGAGCTC
The DNA here is from genome assembly GCA_934662525.1 of uncultured Coriobacteriales bacterium. GTDB lineage: Bacteria > Actinomycetota > Coriobacteriia > Coriobacteriales > UMGS124 > UMGS124. Next base: position 4,404 of record CAKUKJ010000141.1, read on the forward strand.
GTCGAGGGGGCAGGCATCGAGTTCGCCCGCTTCCAAGACCGCACGCCCCAGGGCATCATCGCCAACGCGGCGGGGGCGCAGGGCATCATCACGAGCTATGGCAACTTCACGGCCGAGGTGTTCGAGGCGTTGCCGGAGCTGCGCGTGGTGAGCCGCACGGGCGTTGGCTTCGACAGCATCGACGTCGCAGCCGCCACCGAGCACGGCGTGGCCGTGTGCAACGTGCCGGGCTACGGCACCGAGGTCGTCTCCGACCATGCAATCGCCTTAGCCCTGGCATGCCTGCGCCGCATCAACGAGCTCGACCGCGACATCAAGGCGGGCGTGTGGGACTTCGCGCGCACCCGTCCCCTGGGCCAGTGCGCCGGGCACGTCTTCGGCGTCGTGGGCATGGGAGAGATCGGCCGCGCCGTGGCGAAAAAGGCAGCGGGGCTGGGCTTCAAGGTCGTGTGCTGGTCGCGCTCTCTCAAGCCGGGCCGCCGCACCCCTGAGGGCTACGACATCCTCACCTACGAGGAACTCCTGCGCATGTCAGACGTCGTGAGCTTCAACTGCGCGCTTGCCCCACAGACGCGCCACATGCTAGACGAGGAGCACATCGCCCTCATGAAGCCCACGGCCGTGGTGGTGAACACCTCGCGCGGGCCTGTGGTGGACACCGTCTCCCTTGCCCGCGCCCTTGAGGAGGGCCGCCTCTGGGGTGCCGGCATCGACGTCTTCGAGACCGAGCCCGTTTCACCCGACCACCCCCTGCTGCACGCGCCGCATACCGTGCTGTCGGCCCACGCCGCCTACTGGTCGGAAGAAAGCGCACGCGAGCTGCGCCATCGCGCCGCCCAGGCTGCCATCGACGTCGTGTTTGGCCGCCGCCCCGCCGACTGCCTGAACCCCGAGGTACTCGGGTAGATTCCCCGTGCCCCTCTTCGTTCAAAACCAAGAAAACCATTCGACCACGTGGGCACATGCACGGCAAAGCTTCACATCAGTTGCTTGCTATTTGTCGTCATAGTGGCCTCGGCATGAAACCACACGAACGATGTTGTCTTCGACCTTGTAGACAAGGCGGTTCTTGCCATCAATACGGACGCTGCTCAATCCACGACGGTTCCCCTTGAGAAGCTCCGCCTGTCCGATTCCTTTACCGCCACTGCGCGCGATGTCTCGCAGAAGGCCATTGATCTTCTTCAGGGTTCGGGCATCCTGCGTTTGCCAATACCGATAGTCCTCCCATGCCTGATCGTCCCAAAAATATGGCATGGCTACGCCTCGATGAGGTCGTGCTCGGTTTCGTGGCCAGCAACCATGCGATCATAACGTGCCTCCATCTCATGCACGTATTCCGCTCTTCCAGGAACACGCCGGCGGACGTCAAACGGGAATCCACCTTCCTCAACGAAACGCTTCATAAGAACAGTGAGCGCACTCGTTGAAGACAGGCCGAGGTCTGCGGCTGTGGCGTCAAATTCGCGCTTGAGGTTTGCATCGACGCGGTTGGAAAGAGGAAGCGTTGCAGTTGCCATAGGTACTCCTAACAAACGACGCCAATTGATGTCAAGACACATCATACGACGTTGTATATACCCATTCAATCGCGCATTCTCAAACTATAGCCTACTCGCGGAGCACCCCTTACGCCAAGCCCCACGGAACGCGGCGCGTGAGGTTCTGCCTTCTAAAAAGTAGGTTCTCGTCCGCAAGGCGTCGGGGACCGCAGCTTACTAGATGCGCATCACAGATGCGCACCGCGCGTAAGACTCCCGAGAACGCGGCGGACGAGGTTCCGCCCCCAAAAATGCGGGTTCTGATGCGCAAGGCGCGCAGGTGCGATGCGTACTAGATGTACGTGAGCACCTGCGGAACGCGGCGCATCAGGTTCCGCTTCACTCTATTCGCAGATGTGGACCATGCCTTGGGCGATCATGGTGTATACATGATCGTCCGACAGGCAATATACGACCTGCTTGCCGTCGCGTCGGAAGCGCACGAGGCGAGCCTGCTTCAGAATGCGCAGCTGGTGCGACACGGCGCTCTGCGAGGCGCCCACCTCGTCGGCGATGGCGCCCACCGACTTCTCTTCCTTCATGAGGGCATAGAGGATCTTGATGCGCGTGGTGTCGGCAAAAACCTTGAAGAGGTCGGCGAGGTCGTAGAGCAGCTCCTCGTCGGGCATCTCGGAGCAGTCGAAGTCGGCC
>CAKUKJ010000142.1 GCA_934662525.1 uncultured Coriobacteriales bacterium
GTGGACGAGAGGACCTGCGAGAACGTGCACGTAATCAACGAGCTCGGGCTTCCCATGGTGGTGGCGGGCCTGAAGGACGCGGTCGTCGTGGCCACGCCCGACGGCATCCTGGCCACCGGCAAGGAGGCCTCGGCCAACATCAAGGCCCAGGTGGCCGAGGCCGCCGAGAGCCGCCCCATGTACGAGCGGCGCCGCTGGGGCGAGTACCGCGTCATCGACTCTTCTGTGTTCCCCGACGGGGCGAAGGCGCTCACGAAAGAGCTCATCGTGCGCGACGGAAAGCAGCTCTCCTACCAGCGCCACGCGCATAGAAGCGAGGTGTGGACCATCGTCTCCGGCACAGGCGAGGTGGTCCTGGACGGCCTGGTGCGGCGGGTGCGCGCGGGCTCGGTCGTGGACATCGCGGCCGGGACGCTGCACGCGGGCCGAGCAACCGGCGGCGACCTGCACGTCATCGAGGTGCAGCAGGGCGACGTCCTCGTGGAAGAGGACATCGAGCGCTTCGGGAACTACTGGGAGGCCTAATTGACGGGAAACGACAAAAAGCCGAAGGTCGCCTTGGTCCACGACTGGCTCGTCGGCCAGGGCGGCGGCGAGCAGGTGCTCGAGTGCTTCCACGAGATTTATCCCGAGGCGCCCATATACACGCTCGTGCATGACGAGTCCAAGGCCCCCGCATGGACGCGCGGGCTCGACATCAGAACGACGCACATCCAGGACTGGCCCGGCGGGAGGACCCATCACAAGTACCTGCTCTCCTTCATGCCGAGGGCCTGGGAGGCGTTGGACCTGACCGAGTACGACCTGGTGCTCAGCTCGTGCATGAGCTGCTGCAAGGGGGTCATCACCCGTCCCGACGCCGTGCACGTGTGCTACTGCCACTCGCCCATACGCTACGTGTGGGACCTCTACTACGACTACCTCAAGGGCGCGTCGGCCATGAAGCGCGCCTTCATGCCGCGCATGATCCACAAGGTGCGCATGTGGGACTTCCAGGCGGCGCAGCGTGTGGACCGGTTCGTGGCCAACTCGGACTACGTTGGCAAGCGAATCCAGAAGTTCTACCGCCGCGAGTCGACGACCATCCATCCCGGCATACGCATCCCCGATGAGGGCGTCTGCGAGGAGCGGGGCGACTACTACTTCGTGTTGTCGCGCTTCGTGGGCTACAAGCGCATAGACATCGCCATCGAGGCGTGCAACATGCTGGGCCGCAAGCTCGTTGTGGCCGGGTCGGGCGGCGAGGAAGAAGAGAAGCTGCGCGCCATGGCGGGGCCGACCGTTGAGTTCGTGGGGCGCGTGTCCGACGAGCAGCTCAAAGACTACTACGCCCACGCGAAGGCGTTCCTGTTCCCCGGCATCGAGGACTTCGGCCTGACGCCGCTTGAGGCCATGGCGGGCGGCTGCCCCGTGCTGGCATACGGGGAGGGCGGCGCGCTGGAGACCGTGGTGGACGGCGAGACCGGCATGCTCTTCCACGAGCAGACCCCCGAGGCGCTTGCCGCCTGCATCGAGGAGTTCGAGCGGAAAAGCTTCAGCGCTGCGGCCTGCCGCGCCCGCGCCGAGCAGTTCTCGCGGGAGAGGTTCAAGAGGGAGATTGCCGCGTTCTGCGACGCGGCCCTTGCGGGGAGCGTGGGGTAGTTGGCGCTTGAGAACGTTGTCGTCATAACGAACCAGGCGAGCACTATGGGCGGGGCCGAGAAGGTCGCGTGTCGTTGCGCCACGCTTATGGCACAACTCGGCTTGAACGCCTATCTTTTTGCTGGGACGGGCCCGGTGTCGCCGGAGCTTGCCGATGCGGGCGTCCATGTGACGTGCTTGGATCAGCGGTATACGGCGGCCGAAGGGCGCAGCAAGGTCGGTGCTGCGGTTCAAGGCTTCTGGAACGCCAAGGCTGAGCGCGAGCTCGGGAAGCTGCTCTCGACGCTCGACCCGAGGACCACCGTGGTGAACCTGCACTCATGGACGCACACGATGTCGTCCTCGATCCTGCAGGCCGTGCGCAAGGCGGGATTCCCGCTGCTCATCACGGCGCACGACTACTTCCTCGCCTGCCCGAACGGCGGGTTTTACGACTACGTGCGCCAGAGGCCGTGCGAGCTGCGCGAGTGCGGGGTCGAGTGCAGGCACATGAACTGCGACAAGCGAAGCATGGCGCAGAAGAGGTACCGCGTAGCGCGCTTCGACCTGCAGACGCGCATTCTCAAGGGAATGCGCCCCAAGCCCGGCGTCGTGTTCCTGTCGCAATTCTCCGAGGGCGTGCTGCATGCGAGTATCCCGTTCGCCTACGACGCCTACCGGGTGGACAACCCCATAGAGGCCGGGCAGGACGGGGGCACGTGCAACCCGTCGTTCGACGAGCGCGACATCGACTGCCTGTACGTCGGCAGGATTGACCCCGAGAAGGACTGCTCGCTGTTCTGCCGCGTCGCCGAGGCCGTGGGCGGCCGCGCCGTCGCGGTGGGTAACGGCTCTCAAAGGGCCGATTTGGCTGCCGCGCACCCGGGCGTGGAGTTCGTCGGGACGAAGGGCGCCGACGAGGTGCGCGGGTACTATCGCCGCGCGAAGTGCCTGGTGTTTCCCTCGTCGTGGTACGAGGTCCAGAGTCTCGTGCTGCGCGAGGCCCAGATGGCAGCCTCTCTACCTTGCGCGCTTCGGGGCGGCACCTCAGGCGAGGACTCCGTGCGCAACGGGCTCGACGGCATCGTGGCATCGCACGACGACGAGGCCGCCTTGGCGCAGGCCGTACGGAAAATCCTCGACCGGGAGACGAACGACAAAATGAGGGACGCCATCGCCTCACAGGACTTCGATGCGTACAGGCCCGAAGTTTTTGCAGAGCGGATGGCGGCTCTTTACGAGGGTTTCCTGGCAACGAGGGGCGGTGCGAGATGAAAGTGTGCAAATTCCTGTCGAATGTGTGGGAGGGTCTGCGGTGCCGGGTGCGCACGCTGTGGCTCAAGGGCTGCTACGGGGACGCATTCTCGCATGGCTCCCATCTCCGGTTCCGCAAGGACTTCGTTGTTCAAGCGGGGGGGGTGGCTCTGTGCAGATAGGTGACAACGTGTTCTTCAACAGCGGCTGCTCGCTCAACAGCCTGGACTCCGTGACCGTGGGGGATGGGTGCCTGTTCGGCGAGAACGTCAAGGTGTACGACCACAATCACGTGTTCTTCCTGGGAGGCGTGCCATACAGCGAGTCGGGATTCACGACGGCGCCTGTCACTATAGGCGACAACGTCTGGGTCTGCGCCAATACCGTCATCTGCAAGGGCGTGAACATCGGGGATGGCTGCGTCATCGCGGCTGGGGCCGTCGTGCGCTCCGACGTGCCGGCGAACACCATGCTGGCGACCGACGGCACCCTCACGCCCATCGTGCGAAGGGCGGCGCGGTGATGAGGGTCGCTTTCGTCAGCAACTACATGGTTATACATCAGAAGCCTTTCTGTGATGCCTTGGTTGGCCTGCTCGGCGCGGAGAACTTCAAGTTTGTCGCGTGCGAGGAGCTGGAGGCGTACAGGAAGACTACCGGCTACCGAGACATGAACGACGATTCTTGCGTCATCAGGGCCTACGAGTCGGAGGATGCGAAGCGGCGCGCGCGGGAGTTTGTGCTCGCGGCCGACGCGGCCATCGTGACCATCAACTATCCCGAGTGGCTTGAGCTTAGGCGGGGCCGCGAGGGCGGCGTCACCTTCGTCTATATAGAACGCCTGCTGAAGATAGGCCTGTGGTACCGATTCTTCCCGTACCCCAAGTACAAGCAGGCCTGGGACAACTGCCTGAAGTGGCGAGGCGACGCGCGGTATCACATGCTGTGCGCCTCGGCGTTCGGCAGCTCGGACCTGTCGCTGTTCAAGCCGGGATTTCCAGCCGAGCGCTGCTGGAAATGGGGATATTTCCCGCCAACGGGTGACGTGCTTGAGAGTGGGGCTTCTAAGAAGCGCGCTTCCATTGTATGGGTCGCCAGGCTCATACAATTGAAGCGCCCGTACCGGGCGCTTCAATTGGCCGAGCGGCTGCGCGCCGACGGCTACGAATTCAAACTGACCATGGTTGGCGACGGCCCCATGAAGGAGAAGCTGGCCCGCTACGTCCGTAACCGTGGGCTGGAGGGCTGCGTCGAGCTTCTCGGCGTGCAACCCAACGAGCGCGTGCGCGGGCTCATGCGGGAGTCCGAGATGATGCTGTTTACCTCGACGCGCCGAGAGGGCTGGGGAGCGGTGCTCAACGAGTGCATGGCCGAGGGCTGCACGCCCGTCGCGGCCAGCATGATCGGGTCGGTTCCCTACCTCGTCGAGCAGGGCGTCAACGGCTGCGTCTTTGACGATGCCAGCGTCGATTCGATGGTCGAGCAGGTCGAGCGGCTGCTCGGCGACCCAGCCTTGTGTGAGCGCATGGGCGAGGCGGCTAGGAAAACCGTCAAGAAGAAGTGGAACGCGGAGGAGGCGGCGCGGCGGTTCGTGTCCCTATCGGAGGTGCTGCTGGGCGGCGCATCCGAAAGCCCCTTTGCCGACGGACCGTGCAGTCGGGCGGGCATCGTGCGCGACGACTGGTTCCGCAACATCGAAGAAGTGAAGGGGGCGTAGATGAGCAGGTTCGCGTTTATCGTTCTGCATTACAAGGCTCGCGAGGCGACGCTCGCCTGCGTCGAGTCGATACGCGCGCTTCAAAAAGGCCCGAAGGACGACGTGAGCGTCGTGGTTGTCGAGAACGGCTGCCACGACGGCATCGAGTCGTTCCTGGCTGAGCGAATCGGCGCCGAGGGCATGGCCGACGTGACCGTCCTGGTGAGTGAGGAGAACCTCGGCTTCGCACGCGGCAACGACCTGGGCTTCTCGTACGCCAAGCGCGAGTTGGACCCGGACTTCTACGTCGTGTGCAACAACGACGTGGTGTTCGCGCAGAAGGACACGTGCGCCGCGATAGCCGCCTCGTACGCGGCCAGGCGCTTCGACGTGATGGGGCCCGACATCTACAACCCGCTCCCCGGCGTGCACCAGAGCCCGGGCGAGGCGCGGATGCCCGTGCCCGTGGAGTACGTCCACGGGCTCGAGCAGAGTTTCAAACGCCGCTTGGATGATTCTTACTCGAACGAGCGCAAGCTGCGCGCGAGGTACCGGCTTATGGAGACGGCCCTCGGTCAGGCGGCGAGGCGGGCGAAGCTTAAACGCTCGAGCGCGGGCTGGGACAGGCCGCAGGAGGGCGTGGAGCTGCAGGGGTCGTGCGTCGTGTTCTCGCGGGACTATTCCTCGCAGATGGACTGGGCCTTCTGCCCCGACACGTTCATGTATTTGGAAGAGCTCATCTCGCTCGTGGTGTCGCAGAAACATGGCTTCGTGCACGTCTATGACCCGAGCGTGCAGGTGCGCCACATGCACGGCGTGTCCACTTCGCTCGACCACCCCGACGAGGTTGAGAAGCACAGATTCTTCCTGAAGGAGAACCTCAAGTCGATAGAAGTGTTGAAGAAACTACTGTGCAACGTCAATGGGAATATCAATGATTGAAGAAAACTCGAAGATTAAGGTTCTATGGCTCAGCGCGTTCCCTCCGAGATCCCACGCGACGGATGCCGGCACCTTCACCTTCACAGCCTACTATCGGCATATCTCTGCCGATGGACGGTTCCTCGTGAAGCTTATCAGCTACGAGAACCATGCGGTAGACAAGGTTCTCGCCGAGAACGCAGGGGCCGATATGACGCTCCTCAGTCAAAAGCACAAGAGTCCCGTTTTCCGAATCGCTGATTGCGATTGGAAGTTCAACCCGCTTTCTTCGACGTGCGGCCTTATGCCGAATACCGTTTACAGCCTCTACAGGCAGGAGGTCCAGGCGTTGAACCGCAGCGGCTACAGACCTGATATCGTAGTGCTGGATTGGACTCAAACCGTGCTCCTCGCGCCCTTTATCAAAGGCGTTTTCCCCAACGTGCCGATTGTAGCGACGGAGCACGATGTTGCGTTCGTTGCCTTCGAGCGCATGGCGAAGGGCGCTAAAGGCCTCAACAAACGTTTCATCGGAGCACGTGCGGGACGCCTCCGCGAACGCGAGACGGAAGCTCTTCGGTTTTGCGATTGCATATATCCGTATAACCGCGACAACGTCGAGCTGCTTGCGGGTTGCAGGGTGGAGCGGGAGAAGCTTGGTTATTTGATACCTGCTTACCACGCTATGTTCGAGAACGATTGGAAAGGCGCACGCAGCAAGGACATACTGTTTTTTGGCGCGTTGGGGAGAATGGAAAATGTCCTCTCTGCCGAGTGGTTCATCGACAATGTTTTTCCGAGCCTCCTCGAGGTCGATCAAGGTCTTCGGTTCGTCATCCTTGGGTCGAACCCTCCCGACAGGCTCATCGCAAGGCAATCTGCCAACATTGTCGTGCCTGGGTTCGTCGAGGACATAAGGTCTTACTTTGAGTCGTCGCTCTGCTTCGCCTCTCCGCTCGTTTTGGGTGCCGGAATTAAGATTAAGATTTTGGAAGCCATGAGCTCAGGGATACCCGTCCTCACCAACGAAATCGGCATCGAAGGGATTCCTGCGGTGCCCGGTCGCGATTATCTTCAC
>CAKUKJ010000143.1 GCA_934662525.1 uncultured Coriobacteriales bacterium
CGACGGGAAGGTTGTGCGCAAGCAGCTCGAGGTGGACTTTGTGGCGAACCTTGGTGGCAGGCGCTGCTACATCCAGTCCGCCCTCCATCTGTCCGACCCCGAGAAAGAACGCCAAGAGAAGGCATCGCTTATTGCAGTGCCGGACAGTTTCAAGAAGATCGTGCTCGTGCGGGATGTCGTGAAACCCACTTACGACGAAAACGGCATCCTTACCATGGGTATGCTCGACTTCTTGCTCGATAGCAGGAGCCTGGATTAATGCGGCCTGGAGCCAAACTCTTGCGAACCGCCCCTTTCAGCTTTCTTGTCTGCGGTATTGCGCGGGGGTGCAGCTGTAGGCGCGGCGAAAGGCCTTGATGAAGTTCGAGGGGTGAGCATATCCCACGCGGGCGGAGACGACCTCGACGGGCACGCTGGTCGTGCGCAGCAGCAACGCCGCCTGCGTCATGCGCAGGCTGAGAATGTAGCGGCCCACGGTCGTGTGGTAGAGGCGCTGGAAGCCGGTCTTGAGCTTTTGGGCGTTGATGCCGAGCGCCTGCGCAAGGGCCTCGATGGTGGGAGGGTTGGTGTACGTGCGGTCGAGCGTGTCGCGGGCCTCTTCCAGCAGGACGAGCTCGTCTGGTGTGAAGACGACGCCGCGCTCGCCGGCAAGCGGGTAGCGGCGCGGCGTGCTGGACGAGGCGAAGGGGCTGTTGCCCTTACCGCTTTGCGCGGCGCCCATGATGATGTCGAGGGCCTCCAGGGCCGCCGCCCGCACCGCGAGGGGGCGCAGGCTTCCCGCGCGGTCGGCCTCCACGAGCCTGTCGACTATCGCCGCCATCTCCATGGGCATGAACCGGTATGTGCGATCGGCTTCGAGCACCTCTTGGGGGGATTGGGCGTAGCAGCCGGGAAACGCCTCGCACGCGGTTTTGTAAAACGCGGGGTAGAGGCTGAACTCTGCCCCGCGCAGGCGCTGCCCGCGCCGCCATTCCTGCATGCCGCGCACGCCGCTCTCAAGCGTCACGAAGGCAGAGGGGAGAAACGACGCCTGCTGAGCGCCCTCCATCTTGAAGAACGTGCGGCCCTCGTACATGGTGCCGAAGCGCAGGATGTCCTCTTTGCAGTCAAACTGGGCGGAGAAGTCGTGGTCGACCGTGTAGTCCGCCACGCCAAACTCATAGAGCCCCTCTTCGCCATAGAGGCGCAGAAAGCCGACCCCCTCGCCGGCATACGAGATGAAAGAGCTGGCAGGCGTGCCGGCCATGCCGAGCTCGTGCAAGACGAAGGCGCGCAACTGGGCCGCGCTGTGTGCTTTGAACGCGCCCGTTCTCCTCGTGTTTGAAGGCAAGTAGTTCAATAAGGTGAAAATATAGTCCAATAAAGTAGGACAATGGTAACTAAAAACAAACTGTGCTTGAATACGCCATGGATGTAATCCGCCTATAACCCTTTTTTGAAGGAGCATCGACATGGACATCAAGAGCAACGCAACCGCAGGCCTCACCCGTCGCGGGTTCGTGGGCGCCTCCGCCGTGGCCCTCCTGGCCGCCGCAGGCTTCATCAGCCTCAAGGGCGGCGCGCAGGAGGCGCTGGCAGACGGCACGGCCACCCGCACGGTGACCGACGCACGCGGCGAGGTGGAGATCCCCGCCGACCCCCAGCGCATCGTGGACCTGTCGGGCAATTCCGACATGCTCAAGATTCTCGGCTTCGACGTGGTGGGCACCGCCAACTCCGACGCCTACGACTACACCAAGTTCCCCGCCTACCTGGAAGACCAGCTCGCAGGTGCCACGATTCTGGGCTACAGCTACCAGGACACCATGGACATCGAGGCCATCCTTGCGCTCGACCCCGACCTCATCATCATCTCCGCCGTGCAGGAGAAGATGTACGACCAGCTCCAGAGCGTGTGCCCCACGGTCATGATCGAGCTTGCCCAGATTGACTGGAAGGAGGACGTCAAGACCTTCGCCGAGGTGCTTGATCGCACCGAGCAGGCCGACGCCTGGCTTGCCGCCTACGAGGAGAAGGCGGCTGCTATGGGCGAGCGGATTCGCTCCGAGCGCGGCGAGGACACCACCTACCTCTCCTTCTTGGCAAGCGGCGGCCAGCTCTATGTGTTCGACGCAGCCGGCTTCGGCATGGTGATGTACGAGGACATGGGCCTGGCAAAGCCCGCCGGCATGCCCGAGCAGGAGAACGTGTCGCTGCCCGTCGTGGACTACGAGGGCCTTGCCGCCATCGACGCCGACTTCATCTTCGCCATCGGCACCGACGACGACCTCAAGGCGCTCAACGACAGCAAGCTCTACCAGGCCATGCGCGCCGTGCAGGCTGGCGACGTCGTGGAGCTGCCCGCAAGCCCGTACTTCAACGAGGGATACGGCTGCATCGGCAAGGACACGCTCGTGAGCGAGTTCCCCTACCTGCTCGAGGGCATGGACCCCGACGAGGCGCGCGCCAAGGCCCGCGAGGACATGGCCGCAGAGTCCGGCGATGGCGCCGAGGGCGACGGGGCCGACGACGGGCAGGCCGATCCCGCTGATCCTGCCGATTCTGCTGAGGGCGACGGGGCCGACGGCCAGTCGTCCGATACCGAGGAGAAGTAGGGAAAGCCTGCAAAGCTGTGCCGGGGCTTGGGCCGCGCTGCGCCCGGGCCCCGGTTTTTTGCTGTACGGACGATGCGCCTGATGTGGGGTGATGTATGAACGGCAAGGTCAAACGTGCCGCCGTGTTCGTTGTGGGCGTTGCGCTCGTCGTGGCGGGAGTCCTCGTCTCGGTGAGCGTGGGCGCGAAGAGCATCGCGCTGTCAGACGTGGTGGGGGCCATCTTCAACTATGACGAGGGCATCCTCGACCATGTGCTCGTGCGTGACGCGCGTCTGCCGCGCGCGCTGTGCGCCGTGCTCGTGGGAGGGGTGTTGGCGCTTTCGGGCGCGATGATGCAGGGCGTGCTGCGCAACCCCGTGGCCGAGCCGTCGGTCATGGGCGTGAACCAGGGGGCGACGCTCATGGTGGCGATAGCCCTGGTGGGAGGCCTGGCGGGCGGTGCGCTCGGAAGCTTCTTCATGGCGCTCGCGGGAGCCGCTGCGGCCGGTGGGCTGCTGCTGCTTTTCACGCTCACCAACTCTGCCAACCAGTCGATGGCGCGGATCCTTTTGGCGGGCACGGCCATGAGCACGTTCTTCCTGGCGCTTGCCACCATGGTGGGGCTTCTGGGCAACCGCTCGCAGGAGCTGGCGTTTTGGGTGGCCGGCGGACTGAGGCAGACGGGCTGGACGCAGGTGGCGGTGCTTGCCGCAATCGGCGGCGTCTTCTCCATCCTGGCCTTCGACTGGTCGGGCAAAATCAACGTCCTGAGCCTGGGAGACGAGTTCGCCTGCGGGCTGGGCATCCGCCCCGTGCGCGTGAAGATGCAGGTCGTGGCCATGCTCGTGCCCCTGTGTGGCGTCGCCGTGGCGGTGGCGGGCAACATCGGCTACATCGGCCTGTTCATCCCCCACATCATGCGCCGCGTCATCGGCAACGACTACCGGGTGCTCATGCCCGCCTCGTTCGTGTTCGGCGCGGCCGTGCTCGTGTGGGCCGACATCGCCGCGCGCATGGTCATGGCGCCCTACGAGCTGCCGGTGGGCCTGTTCACGGCAATCATCGGCGTGCCTGTGTTCCTCGCGCTCGTGAGAAGGGAGAAGCACTGATGGGACTCCTTTCGCGCAAGGCCGGGCGGCGTCGCTCCTGGCTCCCGGGGTCCATCGCCGGCGCGTTGTTTCTGGCAGCGGTGTGCGCCTCGCTCATGGTGGGCAGCTATTCCATGACTCCCGCCGAGGTCGTCTCCACGCTCATGGGCCAGGGCGACAAGCTCCAGAACTTCGCCGTGCTCCAGACGCGTCTGCCGCGCACGGTGCTGGCCGTTCTTGTGGGCACGGCCCTGGCCTTCTCGGGCGGGGTCCTGCAGTGCGTGACGCGCAACCCCTTGGCCGAGCCGGGCATGATCGGCATCAACGCCGGCGCCGCGCTTGCCGTCGTGCTGTGGATCTCAGCCCAGACGAGCGCCTACTATTCGCAGCTCGACCTGTTCGCCTCCGTGGGCATGCCGGTCGTGGCGGCGGCCGGCGCCTTGCTTTCGACGGGCCTGGTGTACGCGCTTTCGTACAACCGCGGGATACGCCCGGTGCGCTTCATCCTCACGGGCATCGGCGTGAACGGCGGCATCCTGGCGATTATCACCTATTTCCAGCTCGCCATGAGCAAGGGCAGCTACAACCAGGTGCTCACCTGGACGAACGGCAGCCTCTGGGGCAGCAGCTGGACCTACATCGCGCTTGTGGCACCCTTGATTGGGGCCGTTGTGGCCGTTGTCTTGGCGAAGGCCCCGTCGCTCGACGCGCTTGCGCTGGGCGACGAGCTTGCGCATGGCATCGGCGTGAACGTGGGCAGGCAGCGCACGGCGTTCGTGGTGCTCGCGGCGCTGCTGGCGGCTTTCGCCACCGCCGTTGCGGGAAGCATCGCCTTCCTTGGCCTGCTCGGGCCCCAAATCGCCCGGCGGCTTGTGGGGCCTCGAGCCCGCGCCATGCTTCCCATGGCTGCCGTCGTGTCGTCGGTCATCCTCGTTGTGGCCGACACGGTGGCGCGCAACGCGTTCTCGCCCATCGAGATTCCCGTGGGCGTGGTGGTGGCGGTGATCGGCGTGCCGTATTTCATCTACCTCATGATTAAGGAGAAGTAGCCATGCCTTGTGCAATCGAGCTTCGCGGGGTGCAGGTGGCCTACGACGGCAACGTCGTCGTGCCCGACGCGAACCTCTCCATCGAGCAGGGCAAGGTCACCATGCTCATCGGCCCCAACGGCTGCGGCAAGTCCACCACGCTCAAGGCCATTGCCCGCGTGGAGCCGCTGCACAAGGGGGAGGTGCTTCTGCATGGGGAGAGCGTGGCCCGCATGTCGCAGCGCGAGCTGGCCCGCAAGTTGGCCGTGCTGCCGCAGTCGCCGACGGTGCCCGAGGGCATTAACGTGCGCGACCTGGTGGCATACGGGCGCTTTCCCTACCGCAAGCCCCTGGGCGGCCTCACCAAGGAGGACCACGATGTCGTCGACTGGTCCATGGGCCGCACGGGCGTCGCCGAGCTTGCCGACCGGCGGGTGGACGAGCTGTCGGGCGGCCAGCGCCAGCGCGTGTGGATTGCCCTCACGCTTGCGCAGAAGGCCGACGTGATGCTCTTCGACGAGCCCACCACCTATCTGGACATCTCGCACCAGGTGGAGGTGCTCGAGCTGCTCCGTCGCCTCAACCGCGAGGAGGGGGCCACGGTCGTCGTGGTGATCCACGAGCTCAACCTCGCCGCCAAGTACGCCGACCATATCGTGGGCATGCGCGCGGGACGCGTGATGTTCGAGGGAGCCCCGTGCGACGTGTTCAACGAGGACAACCTGCGCGCGCTCTACGACATCGAGCCCGAGATCCTGCGCGACCCGCAGCGCGGCTATCCCGTGTGCGTGGACTACGCGCGCGTCGAGCGGGCCTAGCCTGCGCATGGGAGGGGAGAGGGCGCCGCTCGAGCGCGACTTCGGGCTGGTGCTCGCCGGGCAGGTGGTGAGTCTTTTCGGCGGGGCGGTCCAGAGGGTGTGCATAGCGCTCTACCTGCTTGAACTCACGGGAAGCGCCGGCGTGTACAGCACGGTGCTCGCGGCGTCGGCGCTGCCCTACGTGCTGTGCGCGCCTATGGCCGGCGCCGTGGCCGACGCGTTCAACCGGCGCGACATCATGGTCGCGCTCGACGCGGCGTGCGCGCTGGCCGTGGCGGCGTTCGCCGCGACGCTGTTTGCGGGCGTGCGTTCGGTGGCGCTGGCCGCCGTCGTGACGGTTGCGCTGGCCGTGGCGGCGACGTTCTACAGCCCCGCCGTAAGCGCGTGCATACCCCAGGTGGTCGCGCCTGCGGGGCTTGCGCGCGCAAACGGGGCCGTCAGCATGGTGGGCTCGTGGAGCAACATGCTGGGCCCCGTGCTGGCGGGCGCGCTGTACGCGGCGGCGGGCATCGAGTGGGCGTGCGTGCTCTATGCGGCCTGCCTTGCGGTGTCGGCCCTATTGGAGACGCGCATCCGGTTGCCGAGGGCCGACGCAGCGGGGCCTTGTGGGCCGACGGGGGAGTCGGCGGGCGCAGCTGCGCGGCTGGGTTCGGTCAGCAGTGGCGGCTGGGCCTCCGGGGGCGCCGCCTGGGCTGAGGCAAGGGGCGCTTCCAAGACGCGCGCGGGGCGCTCCGCGCTGCATGCCATGGCGCGCACCCTGGGAGAGCTGCGGCGCAACTACCCGGTCGTGCTCGGGGTCATCGTGGGATACGGCCTGGTCAACGTCTTTGTGCTTCCAATCAACACTGTGCTGCTTCCCAGCGCGCTCATGCTCGGCATGGGCGTGTCGAGCGAGGTATACGGCCTGGTGGAGGGCGTTGCGGCCTCGGGGATGGCCGTGGGCGCGGCGCTTGTGGCGCTCAAGCCCGAGCGCTTTGGGTTTGCGCACAACTACCGCTGGTTTTTCCCGCTGCCTGCCGTGCTCGGTATCATGGCGTGCGCGGTGTGGGCC
>CAKUKJ010000144.1 GCA_934662525.1 uncultured Coriobacteriales bacterium
TTGTAGGAGTGGGGCTGGTTGGCGTAGATCATCATGTGGTGCGGGCAGTTCATGGGGCGCAGGACGAAGCTCTCGCCCTCCATCTCCATGGGAGGGAACATGTTTTCCTTGTAGTGCTCCCAGTGGCCCGAGGTGCGATACAGGTCCACGGTGCCCACGCACGGCGTCAGGACGTGCTGGTAGCCCAGCTTCGTCTCCTTGTCGCGGATGTAGGTCTCGAGCTGCTGCCACACGACGTAGCCTGCGGGCAAGAACATCGGCAGGCCCTTGCCCACCAGGTCGTCGGTCATGAACAGGTGCATCTCGCGGCCGATCTTGCGGTGGTCGCGCTCGGCCGCCTCGGCAAGCTTCTTGAGGTGCTCGTCGAGCTCGGCCTGCGTGGCGAAGGCGGTGCCGTGGATGCGGGTGAGCATCTTGTTCTCGGCGTTGTTCTTCCAATAGGCGCCGGAGATGGAGAGCAGCTTGAACGCCTTGAGGGCCTTCGTATAGCGAAGGTGTGGGCCCGTGCACATGTCGACGTACTCGCCCTGGGTGTAGAAGCTGATCTGGGCGTCGGCGGGGAGGTCGGCGATGTGCTCGACCTTGTACTTCTCGCCGCGCTCCTCCATGAGGGCGATGGCCTGCTCGCGGGGCAGGATGGAGGGCTTGATCGGGAGGTTCTCCTTCACGACCTTCTTCATCTCGGCCTCGATGGCTGCCAGGTCCTCGTCGCCGAGCTTGGTGTCGCCCAGGTCGATGTCGTAGTAGAAGCCCTTCTCGGTGGCGGGGCCGTAGCCGAAGTCGGCCTGGGGGTACAGGCGCTTGACGGCCTGGGCCATGATGTGGGCGGCGGTGTGGCGGATGACCTGGAGCTCCTGCTCCTCGGGGCATTCCGCGACGGAGCCGTCGGCGTACACGATGTTCATTGGGTAACTCCCCTTCACGCATTGGAACGGTTCGTATGTGGGGGATTTTATTGCTTTTGCATCGGGGTGGCGGTCTTGGCGCCGCATACCTTGAAAATGTCGTATCTTTAACAGCGCATGTGCATGGGGCACGTGCCTTGACGATTTCGGCTTGGCGGGCCGGTCGCCCGGCCGGGGGAAGGTCCCCTGGAGCCTGGGCGCCCACGCTGCGGCGGGCCACGGTTTGGAAGGGATCCACCCTTGAGCGAGCTTAAGAATCCTTCGATTTTCTCCCTGGATGTCGTTGACGAGAACGAGATGAACAACCTCGTCGACAACACCATCATCGACTTCGACGAAGGCGACATGGTCAACGGCACCGTCGTGAAGATCGCCCATGACGAGGTCCTCCTGGACATCGGCTACAAG
Source organism: uncultured Coriobacteriales bacterium (assembly GCA_934662525.1). Lineage (GTDB taxonomy): Bacteria > Actinomycetota > Coriobacteriia > Coriobacteriales > UMGS124 > UMGS124. Next base: position 1,314 of record CAKUKJ010000144.1, read on the forward strand.
TCCGAGGGTGTCATCCCCGCGCGCGAGCTTTCCATCCGCAAGGACGCCGACCCCAGCACCATCGTCTCCCTCGGCGACGAGATCGAGGCCCTCGTCCTCACCAAGGAGGACAAGGACGGCCGCCTGATCCTCTCCAAGAAGCGCGCCGAGTACGAGCGTGCCTGGAACCGCATCGAGGAGAAGTTCAACGCCGGCGAGAACGTCGAGGGCGAGGTCATCGAGGTCGTCAAGGGCGGTCTTATCCTCGACATCGGCCTGCGCGGCTTCCTGCCCGCCTCCCTGGTCGACCTCCGTCGCGTCAAGGACCTCACCGCCTACATGGGCACCCGCATCGAGGCCCGCGTCATCGAGATGGACCGCAACCGCAACAACGTCGTCCTGTCCCGCCGCGTCGTGCTTGAGGAGGCCCGCAAGGAGGAGCGCTCCGAGATTCTCTCCAAGCTCAAGCCCGGCATGCGCCTCAAGGGCAACGTGTCCTCCATCGTCGACTTCGGCGCCTTCGTCGACCTGGGCGGCATCGACGGCCTGGTCCACATCTCCGAGCTGTCCTGGAACCATGTCAACCATCCCTCCGAGGTCGTCAAGGTCGGTCAGGAGGTCGAGGTCGAGGTGCTCGACGTCGATATGAACCGCGAGCGCATCTCCCTGGGCCTCAAGCAGACCACCGAGGATCCGTGGCGTTCGCTCGTCAAGAAGTACCCCGTGGGCGCCATCGTCGAGGGCAAGGTCACCAAGCTCGTTCCCTTCGGTGTCTTCGTGGAGCTTGGCGACGGCATCGAGGGTCTCGTGCACATCTCCGAGATGGCCAAGGCTCACGTCGACCAGCCCTCTCAGGTCACCAAGGCCGGCGAGACCGTCCATGTCAAGGTCATGGAGATCGACCTCGACCGTCGTCGCGTCTCCCTGTCCATGAAGGCCGCCGCCGAGACCCTCGGCATCGACGTGCCCGTGACTCCTCTGGAGCCCAAGCCCGAGAAGGCTGAGGAGGCCGCCGAGGCCCCCGCTGCCCAGCCCGAGGCCACCGAGGCTGAGTAAGTCTCTTCCAGACTTTTGCCGCATGACGGCTAAAGCCTGATATGATGGGCGGGTTGCCTCGTGCAGCCCGCCCATTTTTGTATGCAGCGGACGAGGTTCCGCACCTCATAAAGGCGGGTTCTCGTCCGCAAGGCGTTGGGAGGCGATGCGTACTAGATGTACGTGAGCCTCCCAGGAACGCGGCGGACGAGGTTCCGCAGGATATAGGGAAGGATGTAGGGGATGGCCATCCATGTAGTGGAGATAGACTCCTTCGACGACGAGCGGCTCGACGTGTATGCCCGTCTCACCGAGGCCCAGCTGCGCTGCCGTCTCGAGCCTGAGAAGGGCGTCTTCATCGCGGAGTCGTTCAAGGTCATCGACCGTGCGCTCGACGCGCGGATGGTTCCCGTGTCCTTTCTTGTGGCCCCCAAGTGGGTCGATGAGACGCTTACACGCGCCCAGCAGGCGCTCGACTTCGGCCTCATCTCCCCAGATTGCGACTTTCCCATCTTTGTCGCCCCTGTCGAGGAGCTTGAGAAGCTCACGGGTTACAAGCTGACGCGGGGGGCCTTGTGCGCTATGCGCCGCTATCAGATGCCCAGCGTGGAGGAGGTCGTGAAGGGCGCTCGGCGCATCGCCGTGCTTGAGGGCATCGTCGACCACACCAACGTCGGCGCCATCTTCCGCAGCGCCGCCGCGCTCAACGTCGACGCCGTGCTTGTGACGCCCACCTGCTGCGACCCTCTCTATCGCCGTGCGGCGCGTGTGAGCATGGGCACGGTCTTTCAGGTGCCATGGACGCGCATCGGGGCCGACCATACGCAGTGGCCCATGCCCGGCTTGTCCATCCTGCATGACCTGGGATTTACCACGGCGGCTTTTGCCCTCACTGACGAGTCCATCAGCCTTGCCGACCCCTGCCTCGACGAGATAGACAGGTTGGCCGTCGTGCTCGGCACCGAGGGGGACGGCCTGTGCCATGACACAATCGCGGGGTGCGACTTGACGGTGCGCATCCCCATGGCCCACGGCGTGGACTCCCTCAATGTGGCTGCAGCTTCAGCCGTGGCGTTCTGGCACCTCTGCGAGCACTAGGGAGGACGACATGTACACGCTGTTCGTCACCGGTGGCATAGGCTCGGGCAAATCCGCGTTTGTCGCAAGGCTTGCCGAGCTTGGGGCCACGGTCTACGACCTCGATGACATATCCCATGAGGTGCTTGAGGACGACGACACCGTCTGCGCCCTTGTGGCCGCGTTCGGCCCGGAGATTCTGGAGCAGGGGAGCCGTCCGGACATCGACATGTTTGACGAGGGGGCCTTTTCAAGGCCCGACACGATGGGCTGCGGCAAGATATCGCGCCCGGCACTTGCCTGGCGAGCCTTCTCCAGCCCTGAGTCCACCGAACTTCTGAACTCGATCGTCCACCCGCGCGTCTTCAGACGCCTGGGCGAGCTCCTGGCTTCGGGATGTGCGTGCTGCACTTCCACGCGCCGTGTCGTCAACGTGGTCGAGGTCCAGCTCATCGACAAGGTGGGGGAGTCCCTTGCTCTTGCCGATGAAGTGCTCGGCATCCTCTGTCCCCATGAGTTACGCAGGTCAAACGCGCAGGCGCGCGGCATGGACCCCAAGGAGTTCGAGCGTCGCGACGCCCTTCAGATAACGGATGAGGAACGCGCGAGGTATTGCACGCACACGCTTGTCAACGACGCTGGCCTTGAGCACCTGCTCGGGATGGCCGACGACTGGTGGCATCGGCACCAGTCGCAATCAACTCCGGAGAAGAGGTGGCACATGCGGCAGGAACAGACTCTCAAGAGCCCGGCCATCGCCTTTGTGGGCAGGCACAACTCCGGCAAGACCACGCTGGTGACGCAGGTGATCGCGCAACTGTGTGCGCTGGGGCTCGACGTGGGCAGCGTGAAGCACCACGGTCATCGGGGGTTCGAGGTCGATGTGGAGGGGAAGGACTCCTGGCGTCATCGTCAGGCCGGCGCCAACGAGGTCGCCGTTGCCTCGCCTGACAAGATGGCCCTCATGCGCGAGCTGAGCCATGAGATGGAGGTTGACGAGATCATCGCCCTCATGGAGCCCCATGACGTCGTAATCGTCGAGGGGTATCGAGGCAGCGCCGGGATTCCGATGGTCGAGATCATGCGTGCGGCCAACGAGCGCGACGCTGTCGCCGCGGCGGAGTTCGTGCGCGCTGTGCGGCAGACGGGTCGCCTCGACTATGACGACGCCAACCTCGGCAAAGATGCGGGGCGTATGCCCGACTCGTCGACCGTCGCGCTGGCAAGCGACATCCCCGAGGTGCAGGAGGCGGCCCGCAGCATCGGCATGCGGGCGTTTGGTCTGGACGACGCCCCTGCCATTGCGGAATATATCGCCAGCCGCATCGCCCATACCGCTCGATAGTCCGTCTGCTCGGCGCGCCTGGGTGGCATTCCGGGCGCGCTGGGCTATAATCGCCCTTTATGTACAAACTGTGCGCGCTCGATGCGCGCATGCTTGCATGAGAAGAGGGCACATGCTCGATCCAAACGTACGAATCAGCATCGACGAGGCGCTTGCGCGCGTCCTAGACCGTGTCTCGCCCCTTTCGGTTGAGGCCGTTGGACTTTCAAACGCTTTGGGCCGCGTCCTTGCGCATGACGTCGTGAGCGACATCGACGTGACTCCTTTCGACAACTCGTCCATGGACGGCTATGCCGTGAGGTCCTGCGACCTTGCATGCGCGAGTGCGGAGTCTCCGGTCGAGATGGACGTGGTGGGCTATATCGGCGCAGGGTCTGCGTTCGACGGCACCCTGCAGGCCGGGCAGGCCGTCCGGCTTATGACGGGCGCCCCCATGCCCGCAGGTGCCGATGCCGTGCAGAAGTACGAGCTCGTCGGCATTGTGAACGGTCAGGGCGACACGGGCTCGCGCGTCTCGTTTTCCGCTCCCGTCAAGCCGGGCGGCTTTGTGCGCAAGGCAGGCGAGGAGTTCAAGGCCGGCGAGGTGGCGCTGCCGGGCGGCACGTTCGTGAACGCGTATGCCCTGGGCATGCTTGCCTCGGCGGGCGCTCAGGCGGTGGATGTCCGCCGCCGTCCCGTGGTGGGCATCTTCACCATCGGCAGCGAGCTCATGCCCATGACGACTGCCCCCGACAAGCTTGAGCCTGGAAAAATCCGCGATTCCAACTCCTGGACGCTTTCGGCCCTTGTGCGCGAGGCGGGCGGCGATCCGCGCCTGTTCGGCATCGTCCCCGACGACCGTGAGGCCATAAAGGCGACCCTCGGCGAGGCTCTCAAGGATTGCGACATGGTCGTTTCCGCCGGCGGAGCCAGCCAGGGAGACTTCGACTTCATTCAGGAGGTCATCTCCACACAGGGAGAGGTGGTGTTCTCCTACCTCTCGCTGCGTCCCGGCAAGCGCCAGACGTTCGGCATGGTTGCCGGCAAGCCCGTGTTCGGCCTGTCCGGCAACCCGGCGGCCGCGTCGGTCGGCTTCGAGCTGCTCATCCGCCCTGCGCTGCGTAAGATGCAGGGCTATGCCGACCTCGCCCGCCCCCAGGTGCAGGCGACGCTGACCTCCCCGATCAAGAAGAAGGAAGGCCGCGCGTTCTACAACCGCGGCAGGGTCGAGCGCGCCCAAGACGGCTCCTGGGTTGCCTATGAGCACGGCACGCAGTCTTCGGCGCTGCTCGGCGACCTCGAGCGTTGCAACTGCCTCATCGTCGTCGACGAGGAGAGCATGGGCATGCAGGCGGGCGAGCAGGCCCTGTGCATGCGCATCGACTTGCCCGAAGGCACGCAGATTTAGCGCCCATCTGATTTTGTAACAAAAAATTACCAGGCAGAAAGGCAAGTCAATGAACATCAAGTTTGCCATCGTCACCGCCTCAGACACGCGCGACATCACGCTTGATACCGCCGGCGCCGCCTTGGCGTCGCTCATCTCCGAGCAGGGCTGGAGCGTTGTGTCGCATGTTGTTGTGAAAGACGAGCGCGCCGACCTTGCCGCCGCCATCGTCAGGGCTTGCGACGAGGAGGGGGCCGACGTCGTGCTTACCTGCGGCGGCACGGGCCTTTCCATGCGCGATGTCACGCCCGAGGCCACCCAGGACGCATGCGACCGCAACGTGCCCGGAATCGCCGAGGCCATCCGCGCCACGTCCATGCAGAAGACCCGCCGTGCGATGCTGTCGCGCGCGCTGTGCATGC